>JAHFTG010000343.1 GCA_023269455.1 Opitutaceae bacterium
AAACGAACTGACTTAGTTAGAAGACGGGCTCTGCGGTTGAGCCTTAGAATCGAATGCCGGAACCCCGGTATCTCCGCCGACTTTCTTAAAGTCGCCGTAGGCCTTCTCCAGCTCGCTCACATAATCAGGATCAATCGAAGAGAAAGGAACGGTCTCAAACGAGCCATCTTCGTGAACCGCAACCGCAGAACCCGCTGGAACCGTGAAGGTCTTGCCCGTGGTCGTATTGGTGAAGGTCACCGCACTGCTGGTCACAAACAATTGAATTGTGCCAGTGGTGGTGACCGTGACGCCGTAAGCCGTGCCGCGAGCCGCCGCCACACCCTTCGGAGTGCGGATGCCATAATCATTGATGTTATGATTGGCCGGATCGATTTGGGAAAGAATCGTGCCCACCTTAAGATTCAGAAGCGCGGTCTGCTTGGTGACGGCACCACCGGAGGTCGTGACCGAAAGCTTCTCCAGATTAACCGTGCTGCCTTCTTTGATCGTCGCCACGGCGCCGTTGAAAGCTTGGAGATCAACCTCCGAACCCAAGCTCGTGGTGATCGTCGCGCCTTGGGGAAGCTTGTCACCGACCTTGAGGGCGACCGGCTGGCTTTCGCCTGCAACGATGGCTTGGGGGGTGCCTTTGACTTTAAGAACGATTGCCTGGGAGGTGGCTTCCGCGCCTTGAGCGCAGAGCGAACCAAAAGAAACCACCGCGGCAACGATAAGGGAGTAGAACGATTTTTTCATGGGCAGAGTTTGTTATTCGATAAACTTGTATGCGACTGGCGTTACAAGAGGGTAATTATCTATTCTGGGCAAGCCCAAGGTTGTTAATTTTTTGTTCCGTCAAAATGCACCCGTTTGAAACCCGTCATACCGTGAGCTGATCGGCAATTCATGCAACTACCTCAACTCTCCTTTGAGAGCGACCACGTGCCCGTGTAGCCTTTCCGCCAGCCCCTTACGATCACCCGTCGCAACCAAAACCCCGCCCCAATTCACGTCCGCGCACACCCACGCCAGAGTCGTGAAATTCAGCAGATGCGGAGCCAGCGTCATGTCGCCCCACCAGCAAATCTCCCGGGCCATTGATCGTCCCGGCGGCACTCCGTAAGCCAACGCCACCGGCACGATCTTCCAACCATGCGCGACCGCCGGTTCGAGCAGCGAGGATTTGAACGGCAGCACGGAGCTCCCGTCCGTCGTCGTCCCCTCCAGAAACAGCACCACCGTCAGGTCGTCCGCCATCACCGGCCCGATTTCCTCCGCGATGCGGCGCACGTCGCCCCGCTTGGTGCGGTCGATAAACCGCGTCCCTGCTTTTTCCGCGAACCATCCGAAGAGCGGCCAGCTTCGCACTTCTTTTTTGGACACAAAGACCACCGGCGTGATCGCCGCCAACACCAGAATATCCATATAGCTGAGGTGGTTTGAAACGATCACCGCGCCATGCGCCGGTTCGCCCCGCGATTTGATCGACACCGCCAGCACGGCCAGCACGCGGCGACAGGTGCGTTGCAGCCAGCGGGCCTTGCTCGCGGCGTCACGCCGGTTGCGCGCGTCCAGCCCGTAAGCCGCCGCCGCACCCAGAATCACCGTCAGCATCGCGGCCAACCGCCAAATCCCGCGCACCCATTCCCAAAGTCTGGTCATGCAAAAACGTCCCGCGCCTCAGCCCATGAACTTGCGCAGCACCCGCGCCGGCATGGACTGTAAATCCATCCACGTCAGAAAATCGATGGTGCCAAACTCCCGGTCGAGCGCCGGCTCGCCGCAGATCTTCGCCCCCGCCGCCAGGTAGGCCGACATCAGGCGTGGCACCGGCACCACTTCGGTCGCGCTCACGCCCGCCCGGCATTGCCAAGCTTCCAGCGGTATCGTGCGCCAGGCCGTCGGCGCGAGATGCCGCCCCGCGAGCTGCGCGTAAGCCGCCAGCCCCTCCGCCGGATTCTGCGACGTCAGCGAACTGCACCCGATCAGATAGCGCGCCCGGTGCGACTGCGCATAGCGGGCGATACCCTTCCACAGCAGACCCAGCACGCTCTGATTCCGATGGGCGACCGCCACGCAGGCCCGGCCCAGCTCGACGATCTCTCCGCGCGCAAACTCAAAAGGCCCGAAATCAAATTCCCTCGCGCTGTAATACCCGTGGTTAACCAGCGCGCTGTTTCCCGTTTGCATCCGGTAAGTCCCGACCACCTGCCCTGAAATCGCTTCCGTCACCAGCAAGTGATCACAGACCTCATCAAACTCGTCCTCATCCAGGCCGGTTGCCGCGGACGTCGCCAGACCCTCGCCCAATTCGAGGTTAAAAACCTCAAAACGCAGACGCTGCGCCGCCTTCACCTGCTCCGGCTCGGAAGCCATGCAAAGCGTATAGCGATCGGTTGCAGCCAAAGGTTCAACAACGGGGGTCATGAGATTAGAGCCCTGTAACCAACCTCAAAATCTCCCTGATCGCAAGCCCGCGCGCGCCCTTCGCCCGGTTCGCCGCGCCGATCTCAAACGCCAGCCGCCACTGCCTGCACAACATTCCCCAGCCGAACCACACCGAATGCCGCGGATCATAAATACTCGTCGCCTCCGAAGTCAGTCCGTTCAGCTCGATCACCTTAAACTCCCCTCGGCAAAACGCCTCCTCCGAAGCCGCCCGCACGTCATAGCGCCCAAAATAAAACCCCTCGAACGTCCGGCTCACCCGCTCCACCTCCGTGTGCAGCTCCGGCGTGATCAGATGCGAACCGTCCAAAAACAGCGCCCCGCGCGAATGCGTGCCGAGTTCCGTCAACCCCACGCGCTCGCCCGCCGCC
>JAHFTG010000078.1 GCA_023269455.1 Opitutaceae bacterium
CAATCCCGTGTCATGCGGACGCGGGCTCACCTCGCTGAAAATCACCTCGTCGCCGCGCACGAAACACTCGACGCCAAACAACCCGTAGCCGCCGAGATCCCCCACCACCGTCTTCGCGATGCGCTGCGCCTCGGCCCACGCCGATGCTGACATCGCGCACGGCTGCCAGCTCTCGCGGTAGTCCCCGTCGATCTGCACGTGCCCCACCGGCAAACAGCACTGGATGCCGTTCGCCGCCGACACCGTGAGCACCGTGATCTCGTAATCGAAACGGATAAACCCCTCGACGATACAACGCCCCGCGCCGGCCCGCGCGCCTTCCTGCGCGTATTTCCAGGCAGCCGCCATGTCACCGGCAGTTTTCACGACGCTCTGCCCGTGTCCACTCGACGACATGAGCGGCTTGAGCACGCACGGGAAACCCAGCTCCGCACCCGCCTCCGACGCTTCGGCCTCCGTTCCCACAAAACGATACGGCGAGGTCGGCAGCCCGAGCTCCTCCGCCACGAGACGACGGATGCCCTCGCGATTCATCGTGAGTTTCGCGGCGCGCGCGGTCGGCACCACGCGTTGTCCGGCGGCTTCGAGTTCGACCAGCACATCGGTCGCGATGGCCTCGATCTCCGGCACCACGAGGTCAGGTTTTTCCTCGGCGATCACGCGCCGCAGCGCAGCGCCGTCGAGCATGGAAAACACATGGCTGCGATGCGCCACCTGCATCGCGGGCGCACCGGCATAGCGGTCGCACGCGATCACCTCGCAGCCGAGGCGTTGCAGCTCGATCACGACCTCCTTGCCCAGCTCTCCCGAACCAAGCAGCAAAACGCGCGTGGCGCGTGGTGAAGAGGGCGGGGCAAAAACGTTCCGGGAGTGAGCATGGTTGAAAGCTGGAAACCCTACGCATCCGCCTCGCCCGACCGCAACTTTTCAGCAACAAAATGCCGCCACGTTTGACGATTTTCCCGAAACTCATTCACCGTAGAAGCCATGTCAGCTTCCGCTGAATCCCCCTCATTTCAACTCGATGGATTGGGCAGCCACCACCGGATCACCGTCGAGCCTCCATCCACCTCCGCCGGCTCCGGTCCCTGGCCTGTTTTGCTGTGCATGGATGGTGACGACCAGTTTCCGATCCTGCGCAAAGCCCGCGCCGCGCTCTCGGCCCGCGAGATTTTCCCACCCGTGCTGCTGGTCGGCATCGGCTACGGCGCCAGCTACGGTAAACCGGGTAACAACCGCTCGCGAGACTACACGCCGACCGCCATCGCCGAGGCGCCCCACGGCGGCGGGGCCGACGCTTTTCTGGAATTTATAACCACCAAGCTCTGGCCGGAACTCGGCCGCCGGTATCCCGTTCACCCGGACATTCGTGGCATCGCCGGACACTCGCTCGGCTCGCTCTTCGCGTTGCACGCGTTGTTCAAGCCCGCGCCCTTCTTCAACCGTGTGCTGGCCAGCTCACCGTCCATCTGGTGGGGCGACCGCGCGATTTTGAAAGAAGTCGCCGCCTTGCAGGACGCCGGCACCGCGCTGCCCGCCAAACTTTTCCTGAGCGTGGGCCTCAAGGACAGCGAGTCGATGGTCGGCGATCTCGCGTTGCTCGAAGCCCAGCTCGACGCCCGGCCCATCCCCCAGCTGGAAATCACCCGCGAGCGTTTCCCAGAGCACGACCACTACAACGCCATCGGCATCGGCTTCCGCCACGGCCTCGCCGCGCTTTTTGGAAACTAAGCGCGCGCCGGAGATTACTCCGCCGCTCCCGCCGTGCGCCGCGCCTCCAGGCGCGCCTGGAGTTCGCGCTTCTCGATCGGCGACTGCGGTTGCAGCCTCCTCAACAGCTCCGGCATCGCCTCGCGCAGCGGCGACTCCGCCAGATAATCCGCGATCAACGTCTTGTTCCCTCGCGTGGAAAGCCCCGCGAACACATGCAGCTCCAGTTGCAGTCGCAGCGCGTCGTGCTCCGCCTTCAACCCCAGCGCAGCCAGCACAAACAACAGCGCCTCCATCGTGGAAAACTGCCCCGCCTCCTGCTGCGCGCGCAACCAGTAGCGGCTCTTCCCTGTCATCGGCAGGCTCACGCGCCGCCCCCAGCCTTCGACCGCTTTTTTCATGTCGGCCGCCTCGCCCCAGCTCCCGTCGAGCAACAGCAGTTGCAAGTCATCCGGCACGGCGTCCACCGGCATGGGTTCGCCCAGCGGATGCAGCACCCACAGCGTTTTCCCCGGCCTCACGATCTGATCGCGCTCCAGCGGCGTGCCATGATTATAAACATGCAGCCGCGACTCAGGAATCACGCGCTTGATGAGATGCCCCGTGCTGCTCGGCCGCCACACCTCGCGGCTGTGCATGAGCACATCGACCGCCAGCGGACACTCCAGCGTGCGCAGCCCTTCGCAGATGCACCACCGGGGGAGATGCTGGCAGCGCGCGCAGCGCGGGGTTGGATTTCTGACAACACTTCTGGCCATCGTGCCTTATCCGGTGCGGCAACCGCCCGCTTCCGTCAAGGCGGCGCTCTGTCCGTCTTTTGTCACGCCATCGTTACCGGGAACATCTTGGCGGCGCTGGCATCTTACCTGCTAAATGGTTTTCAGGCCCGCGTGGCCCGATACCCAAATCAACTTTCCCAACCGCCCCCCCAATGATGCCGCGCCCTTCCAACGAACACCTCTTCGCAGAACTAGAAACCTTCTTGGCCCGCGCGGAAACCTGCCGGAATTCCTTCAGCCTCCTCGTTCACTTTGCCATTCGTCTCGCCGGCTCGGTCGATGCCCGCCGCGTGCTCGCCATCGTAAAGCGCTCCCCCGAGGCCGCTCTTTTTTCCCCGCTCATCACCGGTCTTCGCCTCCATCTGGGCGAAACCATTTCCTCCACCGGTGATGCCGATGCCCTCGCCCGCCAGATCGCGGACAGGATTGGCGAAGCCTCCTCCCTGCATACCCCGCGGCAAGCCGTGGCGTAATCCGTCCGAAGCCAGGCGAAACCGGCCGCACGGAGTTGCCACTGGCTTTACCCGCCGAACGCATGCTCAATGAGCGTGAAGCCCTGTCGGCTTCACCTCACTCATGCCCAGCCCCTCTCCCCGCGTCGGCGGTCCTTGGAACGATTTTATTCACCGGCTGCGCTGCCTGCGCGGCAAGCTCGTCGCCAGGATTCTTTTCAGCGAACGGCTCAACACCTGGGTTTATCCCACGCCCGAGCCGGCCGCCGAGCCGACCACGGACGAGCGTTATCGCGATTTCAACCGCAGCTACTTCGCCCAGTTCTACGAGCAGGAGAAGATGCTCGCCGACCAGCCGCGCATGGATTTCTACCACGCGGCCATCGCCCGCCACATCCAGCCCGGCGCCCGCGTCATCGACCTCGGCACCGGCACCGGCATCCTCGCCGCCTTCGCCTCGCGGCGTGGTGCCGCCCAGGTTTACGCCATCGACCACTCCGTCGTGCTCGAACACGCCAAGACCCTCGCCGCCCACAACCGCATAGAAAACGTCGAGTTCATCAGCACCCACAGCAAAGACCTGAAGCTCGACGCCCCCGTGGACGTTATCCTTCACGAGCAGATGGGCGACTACCTCTTCGACGAAGACATGGTGGCCAACATCACCGATCTCCGCGACCGCCTCCTCAAACCCGGCGGCCTCATCCTCCCCGCCCGCTTCGAGCTGTTCTGCGAACCCGTGAAAATCCGCGACAGCCGCTTCGTCCCCCATATCTGGGACATGAACGTCCACGGCATCGACTACTCCTGCATGGACCGCGAACGCCCGCAGGACCCGCACTATTACCACATCCCCGCCGCCGACCTCGACTACGTGGACTATCTGCTGTCCCAGCCGTCTCCCGTCCTGACCATCGACCTCCAGACGCTGCAACCCGCCGATCTGCCCAAGGAACTACGCTTCACGCGCACGATCACGCGCAGTGGCCGCTTTGATGGCTACGTCGTGTATTTCCGCGCGATGGTGGACGACGATCTCTCGCTCAACTCCAGCCCGCTCGACCCCGGCCGCGCGACGAACTGGGGCTACCGCATCCTCCGCACCGACCGAGATTTCCTCACCGAAGGCGATGTCATCGACATCACGCTGACCATCGGCAACTGGCCCGAAGTCACCTCGTGGCGCTGGAAACACGTCAAAGCCGCGCGTTAGCCCACCGTCGCGAACAGGCGTGATCCCCTCGCGCCATCCGCCTCAGTATTCCGGGAACAGATGATCCAATGTGAAGCAGATGCTTCCCGAGCCCGGCCCGCCGATGATTCTTACGATGCGATGAGCCCGGTGCAGCCGCAGCCCGTTCGCGGCCCCGGCACTGTCGTGATTATCGGATGAATTGATCTGCCGTTGGAGTTCCGCCGCCTTCGCCGCGATGAATTTCTTGGCCGCCTCGCCCGCCCCGACGAATTGCCACAAGGCCGCGTTCGCCTTGAACGGATCGGTGCTCGCCAAATCATCCCACAACGCAGGCAGTCGGTCAGTCGGCGTCGGCGCAACACCGGCAACATCGACCTGTAAATTGCGCACGCCCCACGCCTGATCACCCGCTTGGTCATCGTAGATCCCCGCGAAGTCCAGCGTGAGCACATCCGCCGTGTGCGGAAAAATCATCTCAACTTGATAAACGCTGTCGGTCTTGTCCGGCGACAGCGCCATCTGAAACCCTGCCGGACGTAAACCGTCCACCTGCTTCTCCGTCGCGCCCGTCCAATCACGATGCACCGCCCACGGATATTCGTCGGGATAGGACTGTTCATTGTTGTTCACCCAAAACCCGCAGGTTCCAAAAGTCGCGAATAACAAACGAGGCCCGCCCCGCAGCGTAACCGAGAATGAATCCGGCCCCCACACGCGGCTGCTCCCGTCCCACTTTCCGAAAAGCAGAAGGTCAAAGCGCACCTTCACCCAAGCATGCGCCGGCAGCCGCCCCAAGGAAAACGCAACCGGACGCGTCTCAAAAGGCCCGTGAAATTTTTGGGCGTCGCGCTGACTTTCCGCCTGCGTGCGGTCCGACCACTGGCCTGCATACGTTGCCTTGGCGTGATAAACGCCTGCGTCTTTTCCTCCGACCGTCGCCTTTCCCGTCCGGAGACAATGCGCGCAACCAGCCATCACGACACAGAGCATCAACGCAAAAAATGATTTCATGGGGTGGGGTAAACCGCCCGAAACCCGAGAGGACGCCCTCCCCGCTCGCAACCGCAAAGCCGCCCCTCGTTGACGACTCGACTCCCCACCCGCTCCGCGTCTCCATGTCGGGCTCCCGCCATGCCCAACGCCTGCGTCTTTTCCGCCGACCGCCGCCACCGCTACACGCTCATCCACCGGTGGGACGACCTGCTCACGCCCGACTCCGGCAAAGGCATCGCCTGGATCTGCCTCAACCCCAGCACCGCCGACGAAAACCAGCTCGATCCCACGCTCCGCCGCATCCGGGGATTTTCCGACAGTTGGGGCTACACGCACTTCGTGATGTTAAACCTCTTCGGCTGGCGCGACACCTCGCCCGCGGGCATGAAGGCCGTCCCCGACCCCGTCGGCCCCGACAACGACCACTGGATCTCCCACTGGGCCGCCCGCGTGGACCGCGTGATGTGCGGCTGGGGCGAGCACGGTTCCCACCTCGAACGCGACCGCCACGTCCTCGACCTCCTCAAGCCGTATCGGCACAAAACCTACGCCCTCGTGCGCAACGCCAGCGGCCGCCCCAAGCACCCGCTCTATGTGGCCGCCGACATCAAGCCCGCGCCATTCGCCTGAAACCGGCCCGCTTATAGGGGAAATCACCCCTTGCCGACCCCGTGCAGACGCCTAGCCTGTGCGCATGAGTGCAGGCGCACCGGTCATAAAAAACCTCCCGGAGCAAAATTCCGTCACGCCCCGCGTCGAGGCCGCGCTCACGCGACTGCTTTATCAAGCCGCTCCGTTCGGGCTCCTCTCCAACCTCGGCCTGGGTGCCGTGCTCGCGACGGGCGTGTGGAGCTATTTCAGCCCACGCCGCATCCTCGGCTGGATGGCGGTGATACTCGCGGTCACGATCGCGCGCTGGCTGCTCGCACGCGCCTTCTCCCGTCGCGACATCCCCGACGACGCCATGCCCCGCTGGCGCACGCTTTTTTTTATCGGCACCGTGGCGGCGGGCGGCGTGTGGGGACTGGCCGCGTGGCTGTTTCTCAGCACCCAGGCCCTGCTCCCGCTCAGCCTCACGATTTTCTTGATCGCCGGCCTCAATGCCGGGGCCGTCCGCTCGCTCGCCTCGGTGCCGGGGTGTTACCTGGCCTACGCGTTCACCTCCCTGCTCCCGGTCATGGCCCGTTTTTTCAGTCTTCATGAAAATGGCAGCCTGATGATGGCCATCAGCACGCTGATGTTCATCCTGTTTTTGATGAAGTCCGCGCACCAGCAGCACGAAGATCAGCGGGGGCTCTACCAACTCCGGTTTGAAAACGAGGCACTTGTCATCACCTCCGACGAAGCCCGTCTGCGAGCCGAGTCCATCAACCGATCCAAAAGCGAGTTCCTCGCCACCATGAGCCACGAAATCCGCACGCCCATGAACGGCATCATCGGCATGCTCCAGCTCATCCGCAGCTCGCCGCTCGAACCCGCGCAAAAAGAACAAATCGAAATCGCCACCCGCTCCGCCGACGCCCTGCTTCATTTGCTCAACGACATCCTCGATTTTTCAAAAATCGAGAGCGGCAAGCTCGACTTCGAGGCTGCCGCGTTTTCGCCCGCCGAGATCATGCGCGACATCGCCACGCTGTTCCTGCCCCAGGCCGAAGCCAAAGGACTCGCCTTTGTCTGCACCCTCGACCCCGGCCTGCCCGAAGCCGTCACCGGCGATGCCCTGCGCCTTCGCCAGGTCCTGCTCAACCTAGCGGGCAACGCCATCAAGTTCACCCCCCACGGCCGCGTCGAGATCGCCCTCAGCCCCTGCCCGCCGCAGCCCGACGGCATCCTGCGCCTGCGCTTCACCGTGCGCGACACCGGCATCGGCATGGATGAATTCACGAAAACCCGCCTTTTCCAAAAATTCAGCCAGGGCGACAACTCGACCACGCGTCGCTACGGCGGCACCGGACTCGGCCTCGCCATCTCCCAACACCTGATCCGCCAGATGGGCGGCGAGATCGGCGTGCGCAGCCAGCCGGGCGCAGGCTCCGAGTTCTTCTTCACGCTGGCCCTGCCCGCCGCTGCGCCCGCTCCCGCGCCAGCCGCTCCGGTCGCGCCTCCGCCCGCGCCTTTCGTGTTCAAAGGCTGCGTGCTGGTTGCCGAGGATGATGCCGTCAACCAACGCGTCATCGAGATGATGCTGAAAAATGCCGGCCTCGATTTTGTCGTCGTCACCAACGGCCTCGATGTCGTCGAGCTGGCCACCGCCGGTGAGTGGTCGCTCATCCTCATGGATATGCGCATGCCCGGCATCGACGGCCCGGAGGCCACCCGCCGCATCCGCGAGAAACTCGCCGGCCGGCCGCTCCCCATCATCGCCCTCACCGCCAACGCCATGCCGGAAGACCGCGCCGCCTGCTTCGCCGCCGGCATGGATGATTTTCTGACAAAACCCATCCGCCAGCCCCAACTGCTGGCCTGCCTGAAACGCTGGCTCAACCTGCCCGCAGCCTGACTCAGGCCCTCAGTTCTGCGGCTTGCGGAAAGCCTTGTGCCCCGAACGCTCCAAAGCGTTGAGGTCGGCCACCAGCTTGGTCGCAGCGGCGTTGTCGCCCGCCTTCAACGCCGTTTCGAGCTTGGTCAGCGCGTCGCCGAATTGCTGCATCTTCACCTTGTAGTCGGCAATGAACGCCGCGCGGTCTTTTTCCGGCAGGTCGGCGGCCTTCGCCGGAATCAACGCCACCGAGTCGGCGGCGGCCTTCTGCATCTGCGCCACCAGCGCGAGCGAGGAACTGTTTTGCGCGGAATCGCCCGCCTGCTTCTTCAGTTGGCGGAAAGCCTTGCCCAGGATTTTCATGTCCTTTTCCAGCGGAGTCGGCGCGCCGTCGTCGGCACGAACGAAGGGGCAGGCGATCAAGGCAATCAGCAGCGAAGCAACAAGCAGGCGGAGTTTCATGGGAGTAAGGGTGAAATCAGAGTTAGGTGTGACGCGCCCCAGTTGCTTTGGTTACTCCGATTTTGACAAACCGTTTCCGCCGCAACTTCCGTTCGCGATCAACGTCTAGGGGTTGAACTTCACGCCGCGCACTCGCACGCTTTCCCGTTCCCATCCATGAAAGGCAAGACCGAGATCATCATTCTGGCTCTCATCGGCCTCGCCCTCGCGCTGCTGCTCGCGTGGCTCCATCTTCATCCCGCCAACACGCCCCCGCCCGCGACCACTCCGGCCACCTCGCCCGTGAGTGAGCCTGCGGCCAACACCGCATCCGCCACCGCCGTCGAGGAGTCGTCCGACTCGCTCGCATCGGTCAAACTGACCGCCGCCGCCCTCGCCGCAAAAATGAACAAACGCTTCACCCGCGCCGACACCCGCGCCCACGAAGCCGTGCTCATTTTCAAAAACGACGACGGCTACCGCCGCTTCCTCGCCCGCGCCACCCAGACCGGCGTCGAGGTGCTCGGACAGATCGACGCCGTCTCCATCATCCGCGTTCGCATCCGCGCCTACGACACGCTCGCCGCCGAGCTCCTCGCCCACGCCGCCGACTACGGCGGGATCGCCGCCAATACCTTTGTCCAAGCCCCGCCCGTCCCCGAAGACCGCTCCGCCCACCCGCAAGTCCCCGTGCGCGACACCCTGCTCGCGACCCTCGGCGTCACCACCGATAACTCTGCTTGGGGCCGGGGCGTGACCATCGCCGTCCTCGACAGCGGAGCGGTGCCCGATCCGACTCTCGGCGGCGGTCGCCTCAAGTATCTCGACATTGGCCTCGGCTACACCGGCCCAGCCGATGACAGCCTGCACGGCACCGCCGTCGCCGCGCTCGCCGCCGGGGCCTCACCCGATGCACCTGGCGCCGCCCCCGCCGCAGCGATTCTCAGCATCCGCGTCACCGATACCGACGGCAAAAGCGACATCTTCACCATGACGCAGGCCATCGTCGCCGCCGTCGATGCGGGCGCGTCGATCATCAACATCAGCATGGGCGGC
>JAHFTG010000344.1 GCA_023269455.1 Opitutaceae bacterium
CCGTTGCCGACTCCGATGATTTTTCCCGGGCCGGTGATTGCGAAGGCGATGCCGTCGGGCGCGATGTGCACCGGATCGAGCACGATCATGCGAGCATGGCGATAAATGCCGCCGCCCTCATACCACCAACCTTCGAAGCGGGGATCGACCTGCACAACCAACACATTCCGCCCGCCGAAGTTCGCCGCCGCCGTGATATCGAAGCGCGCCCGTGTATAACCGCTGTATTGGCTATAAACTTCGCGACCGTTCAACCAGTAGCGGCTGTTGTTGAAAACTCCGTCGAACTCCAGCCAGAGTCGCTTACCCTTGGCGTCCGCCGGAATCGGAAGCTCCCTGCGATACACCGCAGACTTGACCGGCAGGAACGCATGAAGGGCAAACCAGGTCGGCTTCGAGCCCGGAGACGTGCCCGGGTCGCTCGGAACAAACGAGCCCTCGACCACATAATCGTGCGGCACGTCCACCTGACGCCAGCCGCTGTCATCGTAGTCAGGGGCTACGGCATCGGGAGCCGCCCCCAAATGAAAACGCCACCCCTCATCCAGCGAGTATGCCATGCGCGGAGACCCGGCCTGAGTCGCCTCAATCGCGCAAAGCGATTTTAGCATGATGAACGCGCCAAAACAGAGACGCGACAACACCCTCATTGGGTATCCCGGGTGAAAACAAACGAGCGAATGTCGGCGATCGGAGTGCCTTGTTTGTCGGAGGTGAATTTTAAATAAACAGCGTGGCGTCCGCTGATATTACGGACCGGGATCGTGAGCTCGCGCCAGGCATCTTTGCCGGCCTCTTGTTGATCGATAAGAACAGCACCGAGTTTCTCCCCGTCGCCCTTCGGATCGCCAAGCCACACCTCAACCTCGCCGGCGGTCTGCGCATTGCGGAACTGGAGGGTCAACTGGGTGAACTGCCCCGGCAGGATGGTGTCGCCGAAGTCGAAGTATTTATAGCCCACGACGCAGCCGTTGCGGTTGCCCAGCACCGGACGCGTGCGTTTGTCCAGCTCGGTGACATAGCTTCCGCCTCGGAACACGCAGGCAATATCGGACGGGGTCACCTTGTAGGGATCGAGACTTTTCTCAAAGCCCAACGAGGTCTGCTCCACCTGCGTGATGCTGCCGTCCGGTTCGATCGTGACGCGCTCCGCGCAGGCACGACGCGAGAAGTTGGTGTTGTTGGTCTGGCGGTGATAAAAAATATACCACTGGCCGTTGAGCTTGGCCAGGCCGCCGTGGATGTTGCCGCCATGCGCGTCGCCGGTGTTGCCGATGATGACGCCGCGGTAGGTGTAGGGGCCGGTCGGAGACTCGCTGGTGGCGTAGGCCAGCTCCGCGCCGTTGGCGTAAACGAGGTAATAAACACCGTTTATTTTGCGCGGTGAAGGCGCCTCGAAGAACTTAAAAGGCTCCTCACGGGGGATGGTGTTTTCCCGATAGGTGTCCGGCAGAATCCGCGTGATATCTTGCGGATCAAGCTGGGCCATCTGGGAGTGTTTGAAACCCCAGTGGAGATAGACCTTGCCGTCGTCGTCCACCAGCACGCCGGGATCGAAGTATTGGGCCCAGCCGCCGAAATCGATGGGAACTCCCGCGGGCGGCTTGAATTTGCCGAGCACCTTGAACGGACCCGAAGGCGAGTCGCTCACCGCGACCGCGCAGGGCGAGCCGACGATCTGGGCGAAGAGGTAATACTTGCCGTTAATCTTCGCGATATCCGGGGCGTAGAATTGATTGTCGGACCAGGGGATGTCGTCCTTGCGTCCGTCGATGTCCCGTGTGGTGAGCACGACACCATGATCGGTCCAGTTGTTGAGGTCGTTGAGCGGAGCCGACCAGACCTTCAGGGTGTAATCACAAAAGCTCCGGGAGTTGGCGAGGTCATGCGAGCCGTAGAGATACACACGGTCTCCGTAAACGCGGGGTTCGCCGTCGGGGATGTATTCGTAACCGGGAAGAAAGGGGTTGGCGGCATGGATCACCAAGGGCATCGCGAACAGTCCGAAAAACAGGGCGGGGCAAATTACGCGCAAGCGGGCGAATGCGTTGGAACGACGTGGCGGGGTGGTCATTGGCAATGATAAGGAAAGACGGACAGACGGATGGGCACGCGGTGAAAGTTACAGCGGCTTCAACTTGATGACGACGATGCTGGTGGGCGGAAGCGTGTAGGTGATGCCGGGCTTGATGCCGCGCAGCGTCGTGGTGACCGGCACGACATTTTTCGGTTCGGTGATGGAATTGGTATCCTCCGGCTTTGCCGAAAGCGTGATCACGGTCGCCTCGGGCTTGAGCGACGTGATGCCCTTGATCGCGATTGGCAGTGTTTGCGGGGACAATTCCGGATTCACCAGCTTGACGATGATTTCGCCCGTCTTGCTGTCGCGCGTCGCGCAGCCTTGGACGGACGTATCGGCGAAATTGACCGACAGGATTTCATCGCCGACGTTACGGCTGAACATGCCGAACGCATAATAGCTCGGCGAACCGAAACTCGTAAGCGCATCGTAGCCGATCATGTCCGGACGCCACTGCCACGCGCCGGGGTTCACGTTGACGAACAGCGGCGCGTAGCAGTGCATCTTGATGATGTCGGCATTGCGCTCCATCGCGGCCATGAACACGGCGTCGCCGATGGCGGCCTTCATCGAGGGAGTGGGCGCCATTTTTTTCGAGGCCTCGTTCCAGGGCGGCACCGCTGTGTCTTCGTGAGCCGCCCATTCACCTACGAAAACCTCAGGACCCTTACGATTCAGGTCCTTTCCGTAGTCGGCCGATTTTTC
>JAHFTG010000434.1 GCA_023269455.1 Opitutaceae bacterium
CGGTCTGCTCGGTTCGGGCCGCACGGAAATCGCCCGCCTGCTCTTCGGTCTCGATCGCGCCGACTCCGGCGAAGCTAAACTGGATGGCCGCCCGTCGGCTTTTCGCTCGCCCTCCGCCGCGATGCAGGCCGGTTTCGCGCTCACGCCCGAAGACCGCAAGACGCAGGCCATTCTGCCCAATCTCACCGTCCGCGAGAACCTGATCATCGCGCTGCAAGCCCGTCGCGGCCTCTGGAAAAAAATCCCCCGTCAGGAACAGGACCGCCTCACCGCCGAGTTCACCAAGGCGCTTGGCATCAAAACGAGCGGCCCCGAGCAACTCATCCGCAACCTCTCCGGCGGCAACCAACAGAAGGTCATTCTTGCGCGTTGGCTCGCCACCGAGCCCCGCCTGCTGATCCTCGATGAGCCTACGCGTGGCATCGACGTGGGCGCGCAGGCCGACATCGAGCGCCTCCTGGCCAAACTCCGCGACCAAGGCCTCGCCATCGTCTTCATCTGCGCCGACACCGACGAGCTCGCGCGCAACAGCCAGCGCATCGTCGTCCTGCGCGACCGTGCCAAGGTCGCCGAACTCACGGGCAACGATCTCAACGGACAGGCCATCATGCGAGCCATCGCCAGCCACGCCTCCTCATGATTATAGACCTTTTCATCTGGGGCGGCTTCGCGGCCCTCCTCTGGATCAACCGCCGCCGGCCCTTGCTCTGGCCGCTGCTTGCGCTCGCGCTGCTCCTCTTGTTCAACCGGTTCGCCACGCCCGGTTTCTTCGGGCTCGAAATCCGCGACGGACGCCTCTTCGGCACGCTGGTGGACATCCTTAACCAAGGCTCCAAGGTCATGCTCCTCGCCCTCGGCATGACACTCGTCATCGCCACCGGCGGCGTGGATCTCTCGGTCGGCGCCATCATGGCCATCGCCGGTGCGGTGATGGCCCAACTCGCCGGTGTTTCCGTGCCGCTGGCGATTGGCGGCGGCCTCGGTGTCGCGTTGCTCGCGGGCGCCTGGAACGGTCTTCTCGTATCCGCGTTTCGCATCCAGCCCATCATCGCGACCCTCATCCTCATGGTCGCTGGCCGAGGCATCGCCCAACTCGTGACCGACGGACAGATCATCAACTTCGAGCAACCTTCGCTGGTCTTCCTCGGCAACGGCACGCTCCTCGGCCTGCCTTTCACGCTCGCCCTCGTCCTCGTCATGTTTGCGCTCACCGCCTGGCTCGTCCGAGGCACCGCGCTCGGGCTCTTCATCGAGTCCGTCGGCGACAACGAAACCGCCAGCCGCTTCACCGGCCTGCCCGCGCAGCGCGTGAAGTTCCTCGCCTACGTCTTCGCCGGTTTCTGCGCCGGCCTGGCGGGTCTCGTCGCCGCCTCCAACATCAAGAGCGCCGACGCCAACCATGCCGGCCTCTACCTTGAGCTCGACGCCATCCTCGCCGTCGTCGTCGGCGGCACCGCTCTCACCGGCGGACGCTTCCAACTCGCCGGTTCGCTGGTCGGCGCGCTGCTCATCCAGACGCTCAGTACCACCCTTTACGCCCGCAACGTCAGCGCGGACATCGCGCCGGTGCCCAAGGCCATCGTCATCCTAGCCGTGTGCTTGCTTCAATCCCCGGTGTTCCGTTCTAAAATTGCCGCCTTGGCCCGCTTCCTCCCGCTGAAGAAAGGAGGCGTCGCATGAACCTCTCCAGACTTCGGCCTTCGCCGCAGACGATTCCGCTCTTCGCCTCGGTGGGCGTGCTCATCCTGCTCTATCTGGGCGGCTGTATCGCGTTCGATCACTTCGGATCGCTTCGCGTGCTGATCAACCTTTTTGGTGACAATGCGTTTCTTGGCATCGCGGCCGTCGGCGTCACCTTCGTGATTCTCTCCGGCGGCATTGACCTATCGGTCGGCGCGCTGGTGGCCTTCACCGGCGTGTTCGTCGCCTCGCTGATCGGCCACGGCCTGCATCCGCTGGTCGCCATCCCGCTCGCCTTGGCCTTCGGCGCGGGCTTCGGTGCGCTCATGGGCACTCTGATTCATCTCTTCGCGCTGCCGCCGTTTTTGATCACGCTGGGCGGCATGTTTCTGGCGCGCGGCCTCGCCTTCGTCGTCCACCCGGAATCACTGTCGATTGATCATCCGTTTTACGGGGAGTTCGTTTCACAGACGCTCTCGTTGCAGATTTCTCGCAAGCTTTCCATTCCCTTCACCGCCTTCGCGTTGATCGTGGTGGTGATCGCCGCCACGATGCTCGCGCGCTGGTCGCGCTTCGGGCGCAACGTCCGTGCGATCGGCTCCAGCGAATCCTCCGCCCGCCTCATGGGCGTGCCCATCGGCTCGACCAAGATTCTCGTCTACACGTTCGGCGGCTTCCTGTCCGCCCTCGGCGGCATCGTCGCGACCTTCTACATGCAGTCGGGCAACCCCGCCTCGTTTGTGGGACTGGAACTCGACGCCATCGCGGCGGCCGTCATCGGCGGCACGTTATTGAGGGGTGGGGTGGGGTTCATTCCCGGCACTTTGGTGGGCGTGCTCATCCTTGGACTCATTCAGACGCTGATTATTTTCCAAGGCTCGCTGAATTCCTGGTGGACGCGCATCGCCGTGGGTGGACTGCTTTTTGTTTTTATCCTGCTCCAGCAAATCACCTCACGCCGTCGCGCGTGAGATATCCCGTGCTGATCAGACAGATACGTGCTTGGCGCGATGGGTGCGAAGCAGCCAGCGTGACAAGCATGCATCTTGTCTGTAGCGCCTGGTTGGGCTCCGTGGTTTTCATTTCTTTTCCGCCTGATTGTT
>JAHFTG010000435.1:0-390 GCA_023269455.1 Opitutaceae bacterium
GTTCATCTCGGCGACCTGCTTTTCAACCGCCTTTATCCGGTGGTCGACCGCCCGGCCGGCGCGAGTTTCCGCGGCTGGGCCACGCGACTGGAGGAGATCGTCAAAAATTATCCGGCTGACGCCATCTATGTCTGCGGGCACGGCAACGCGAAGTTCGGCGTGACCGGTGGCCACGCCGACATCCTGGTTTTCCGCGATTACATCACGGCCATGCTGGCCCACGTCGAAAAGGAAATCAAAGCCGGCACGCCGAAGGCGGAGATCGTGAAGCTCGGGAATTTTCCCGGCTTCCCCGACCTGCACGTGCCGCCCGGCCGGGGCAACCGCCTCGGCGGCAACCTGGGCGCGGCTTACGACGAGCTGACTGGGGCGTGAGGATTCACGTTCGGG
>JAHFTG010000435.1:400-1273 GCA_023269455.1 Opitutaceae bacterium
GCCGTTTTTTATGGTAGCGCCAGCGCTCGGATCGGCTTTGACCTGTCGTTGGAAGCGATTGTTTAGCTTCAGCAATCGGAAGTAATTCGATAGCTCCAAGCTGAGAATCGCTCCCGAACGACATAAGCCTTTGGGAGTAGCCGTCAAAATGGTGGAGGTGAGGGGAGTTGAACCCCTGTGCCCCGGGCCTTCACGCGCCGCATCTACCTATATAGCGTCTTGTAGAGTCTCATCCCCCGGGCACCAAGCCGCGAGCGCTCCGGGGAACCAGCCGTGGTTTGAAGATACCGCGGCGACGTCACGACGGCCGTCACCGTTATTCCTGCTGTCGACGTTCCTATCCCCTAGCAGGTGTCAGGGTAGCAACGTGGCTGCAATTTTTAGGCAGCCAGGGGCATTTCTTCGAATGTGCCGTTTGTTTGTTTTGAAGAGGGATTAACGAGAGACCTTCACTCTCGACAGGCAGCTGCGCGCTCTAACCTAGGGTCGAATCCAGAACACCCCCAAAAGGGAAAGTAGGAGATTGATCCGATGTGTTGAGCACACCGTCAAAGAACGTGGGAGCGGGAACGTGCCACATCGCCGCCTGAATGCAAGCCGCGCGAAGCGGGCCGCGCGGGGCGTTTACGCCCAAAGGGTTAAAGGCGGCCCGCGGGCGCTGCGTCCGTTGACTCGGCCGGTGAGTGGAGATTTACTGGACGCGTCATGGAGAACCCGCTCCCGAAAAAACCGGCCGACGACGGCAAGTCCGTCATCGACATGTCGTAGATGAACGAGGGCCAGCGCGCCGCCCTCCAGGTCACCGAGGCGGCCCGCGAGTCGCATGACGACATCAGCTTCGTCGCCAATCTTTTCATGGGCCGCTGGAAACCG
>JAHFTG010000435.1:1283-2777 GCA_023269455.1 Opitutaceae bacterium
CTCGGAGCCTATGGCATCAAGGTGCCGCAGCAATACGGCGGCCTCGGCTTCTCCCAGACCACCTATTGCCGGGCCTGCCTGCTCATGGCCAGCCACTGCGGGAACACCTTTGCCCATCTTTCGGTGCACCAGTCCATCGGCGTGGCGCAGCCGATTCTGCTGTTCGGCACCGAGGAGCAGAAGAAAAAATTTCTGCCGCGCTCGGCCGCGGGCGAGCTGTCGGCTTTCGCGCTTACGGAAAAGGGGGTCGGTTCCGATCCCGCGCGTGTGGCGACCGAAGCGAAGCCCGATGGCGACGACTTCATCATCAACGGCGAGAAACTCTGGTGCTCGAACGGCACCCGCGCCGCCCTGCTCATCGTCGCCTGCAAGACGCCGCCAAAGCTGGTCGACGGCAAGCCGCGCACGCAGATCACCACCTTCGTGGTTGAGAGCAAGACACCCGGCATCGAGGTGGTGCACCGCAGCCAGTTCATGGGGCTGCACGCACTCTACAACGGCGTGATCCGTTTCACCAACGTCCGCGTGCCCAAGGCCAACGTGGTCGGCGGCGAGGGCCGCGGTCTCAAGGTCGCACTGAGCACGCTCAACTCCGGGCGCCTTTCCATCCCCGCGTCGTCGATCGGCGTCACCAAGCGCGCGTTGCAGATCGCCCGCGAGTGGGGCAAGGAGCGCATCCAGTGGGGCGTGCCCATCGGGCAGCACGCGGCCGTGGCGGAGAAAATCCGCCGGATCGCCGCGCATGCGTTTGCGATGGAGGCCATGCTCATCACCACCTCGCGCCTGGTGGACCGCGACAAGAAGGCGGACATCCGGCTCGAGGCCTCGATGTGCAAGATGTGGGGCACGGAGAAGGCCTGGATGTGCCTCGATGAGCTCATGCAGCTGCGCGGCGGTCGCGGTTACGAGAACGTGGCGTCGCTCAAGGCCCGCGGCGAGAAACCTTACCCTGTCGAGCGCATGATGCGCGACAACCGCGTCTCGCTGATCTTCGAGGGTTCGTCCGAGATCATGCGGCTCTTCATCATGCGCGAGGCGCTCGATCCGCACCTCAAGATCGCCGGGGTTTTCCTCAACACGGAGCGCCCCTGGGGCGAACGGCTCAAGTCGCTGCTCGCGGCCGCCAAGTTCTACCCCTTTTGGTATCTGAAGCAGTGGCTGCCGTTCGGGGGTGGCGCGCCGGCTGGCATGCACCCGCGGCTGGCCGGACACATGGACGAAGTCGCCGGTCTCAGCCGCCGGCTGGCGCGCACGCTCTTTCACCAGATGGTAGTGTTCGGCCCGAAGCTGGAGAAACGCCAGGTGCTGCTCGGCCGCATCGCCGACATCGGCACGGACCTGTTTGCCATCGCGGCGGCCTGCATTTTTGCCCAGAAGCAAATCAACGACGGTCAGCTCGCCGACAAGGTGCTCATGCTTGTCGACGACTTCCACGCGCAGGCGATCCTGCGCATCGGGCAGAATTTCCACGGCATCGGCCAAAATGCCGACCAA
>JAHFTG010000345.1 GCA_023269455.1 Opitutaceae bacterium
GCACAAAGCGACTCTGTGTCTCGTGCGCGATGACTTCGGCGAAGCTGGTTTTCCCGCAGCCGGGAGGCCCGTAAAAGATGAGGCTGCCGAAACGGTTGCTCTTGATGAGACGCGTGAGAAGCCCGTCGGCCTGCGTGAGGTGCTCCTGCCCGACGATGTCGGCCAGCACGCGCGGACGCATCCTCGCCGCCAGCGGCTGCGCCGTCGGACGACTGCGCGGCATCGCTGCGGACGCAGGCACAGGAGCGGCAGCAGGTTCGCCAAAGAGATCGGATTGATCGGACGACGGCATGATTCAGCGTTAATGGGCCGCTTTAAATCCAGCAAGTCTCCCGTAATCAAAAGTCAGGTTCTCGATAATTTACTCGATTTAACACCTTAAAACCAACGAGAAACACGCCATCACTCATTTTGCGCAATTATTTAATTGCGCAATATAAATTATGCGCAATACATCCATTGCCATGAACATCAAAGTGGGCCCACCCGTTTCGGAGGACAATTTCTATCCTCGGCCAGAGTTGATCGCTCGATTGCTGGGCGCGTTGGAGCACGCGCATGTTGCTTTCCTTGGGCCACGCCGCACCGGCAAGACGTCATGCCTGCGGAAGATCGTCGCCACCCCTCCGACTGGTTACGTTCCCATCCTTCTCAATCTCGAACAATACGACAGCGTCGAAGCGTGGTTGTTAGCGATGCTGGAGCACGTCCACGCCGAACTCAAAAAGCCAGGCCCCAAAGCCCCTTGGCTGGTCGAAAAAGGCATAAGCTTCCTTGGTCGCATCGAGGAACTCACGATCATGGGCCACGGCATCAAGCTGGCAGCCACCAAGGAAAAAACGGCCCCATGGCGTCCTCTCGCCGACAAACTCGTGCGCCTGCTCAAGGACACCAACGCCCCCATCCTCTTCCTCCTCGACGAGTTTCCGGTCTTCCTAAATCTCGTGTCCAAGAAGCACACTCGGGAAGAAGTCGAGGCGTTGCTGAACTGGTTTCGCTCAGCCCGCCAGGACCTGGTGGATCACGCTCCGCGCTTCCTCGTCACGGGTTCGATTGGACTCAAGGGCGTCGTCCGCCGACTCGGACTTTCTCCGACAATCAACGATTTCGACACCTTGGAAATCCCACCGCTAAGCGAAGCCGAAGCACTGAAATTCCTTGAAGTGCTCGCGAAGGACAACGGCGTATCACTCCCTGTCTCTGGCCGTCGTCATATCCTAAAACTACTCGGCGGCGCGTGGCCGATCCTGCTCCAGCTTTTTATTTCCGAGATCAAGGAAGCGCACTTCAAAAAAGCCCCCGTCAAAGCCGACCTGGACCGGATATACCGCGAATGCCTGGTGGCTGGCGCCCGCAACGAATACTGCACCGGCATGTTCACCCGCCTCAAGGAAGCGTTCTCCGAGAGCGAGTGCCGGCTGGCACAGGCAATCCTCAAACAACTCTGCCGCACCGAACATGGTTTATCACGAGAGGAATTCGAAGCCGTCCATGCCGCTCTCGTTCCCGTGCCGGAGCAACGCGCACTGCATGGCGACGAACTCGACTACGTCCTCGATACCCTCAAGCACGACGGCTACGTGCATCAGGATTTCGACGGCGAGCAACGCACCCGCTTTGCCTCGCATATCCTTCGCGACTTCTGGACGCGTAAAACTTCTTGATCCCCCCATGTCCTCCGCCCTCCCCTTCGCCCTCTACAATCCTGCGCTGCTTTCGGCGGAGGCTCTGCTCGGTGAATTCATCGCCCGCCGCCCGTTGCTCGACACGCTGCTCGACACGATTCGCCAAAACGCCACCGGGCAAGCGCCGCAGCACGTGCTGCTCGTCGGCCCGCGCGGCATGGGAAAAACTACCACGCTCTGGGCCATCGCGCACAGCGTGAACCGAGACGCCGCGCTCGCCCGCGAATGGCAGCCCGTGGTGTTCGACGAAGAAAGCCGACGCGTCGGCGACCTCGCCGATTTCTGGCTCGAAGCGATCCGCCAGTGGGAACACGCCACCAAAGACCCGGGCGACCGCACCAAGGCGCTGCTCGACCAAGCCGGCCCCGACATCGAAGAACGCGCCCGTCAGGTTTTTTTGGATGCGATCACCCGCAGCGGCCGCCGCGTCCTGCTGTTGATCGATAACTTGAACGACGTGCTCGCCTCCATCAGCGATCCCGAGCCCCTGCACCGCCTGCGAGCCTTCCTGATGGACGAGTCCCGCATCATGCTGATCGGCGGCGCCACCCGCTACTTCCCGCAGATCACCGACGTTGACCAACCCTTCTACGACTTCTTCCGCGTCTTCGAGCTAAAGCCGCTCTCGTTGGAAGAAATGAAAGCCTGCCTGCTGTCGCTCGCAAAAAACCGAGGCGACACCGCCGTCGAAAAAACCGTGAACGAACGCGAAGGCACGATGCGTTCGTTGCACCTGCTCACCGGCGGAAACCCACGGCTGATAAAAACCTTTTACCGGCTGCTGGCCGAAGGCCTGTGCGGGGACATCCGCGCCGATCTAGAGCGGCTGCTCGACGAGTTCACGCCCTACTTCAAATCCATCATCGACGCCCTGCCCGTGCAGCAACAACGCATCGTTGATGCGGTCGCGCTCCACTGGGACCCGGTCGATGTCGCCACCGTCGCCCACGCCACCCGCCTGCCAAGCAACCAAGTCAGCGCCCAACTCCGCGCTCTTGTGAAGGCCGGGCATGTAGCCGAACCCGCCGGACATCCGAAACGCAAAAGCTACCTCCTCGCGGACCGATTTTCCAACATCCACTACCTG
>JAHFTG010000346.1 GCA_023269455.1 Opitutaceae bacterium
AAGCACCTCAACGCCGCCCGCGCCACCTCGCCCGAAAAGTCCGCCCTCATCGCCGAGCAGATCCTCGACAACGCCCTCATCAGCGCCGGCCTCTTCGAAGACCCGAGCAAGATGGTCGCCCGCCTCTACAAGCTCCTCGAAACCGTCTAATTAGGCGAAAACACCAACACCGAAGCCCCGACCTCCCGGTCGGGGCTTTTTCGCGCCCGCCCATCGAGTATGGTTCTGGTGCCATACTTTTCACTTGCAGGGTATGGCTCCCGAACCATACCGTCCTCTCGCCATGAAAATGACCATGCATATCGACGAGGACGTTTTGGACCGCGTGATGAAGATCACCGGCGCCAAAACCAAGCGCGCCGCCGTCGAGATCGCCCTCAACGAGATGGCCCGCCGCCATAAGCTAAAGGAAATCCTCTCGCAGGGCCTCGGCCTTACAGGCGACCAACTCGCCGCCGAATTCGCGCCCGGCCCGGCCGATGCGCTCGACAGCCACGGTCTCAACGTTGCGGAAAATCAGGCTCCTTATGGCGACAAACCAACTGCTCCCTGACAGCAACTTCTACATCAACTGCGCGCGTCGTAATATAGATCCATTCCTGGAACTTGCGACGCGCGCCCATGATTGGGATCTCGTTACCTGCGGCATGGTAGTTGTCGAAGTCACGCGCGGACGCCGTGACCCCAATGTGCTCCGCCGCTTCAAAGACGCGTTCGCGGTGATGAGTTATATCAACACGACCAGCGATACGTGGGAACGCACCGCCCACCTCACTTGGGCCCTGGATCGCCAGGGAATCGTCTTGCCTGCGACCGATGTGCTCATCGCCGCCTGCGCCCTGCAAACGGGTGCCGCCGTCCTGACCTTCGACGCCCATTTCCAAAAAATCCCCGGCCTCCGCGTGCTGGACCGGTTGCCTTAGGCGCTGCCCTCCTCGTCTCAAACGCGCTTTGTCCTTGGGCCTGTCGGTTTTTCCGCAACACTGCGCGCCTTGATCGCTTCGTCATGAGAGCCTATTTTCTGCGCCGTCTCCTGCTCATCCCGCCCACCCTGATCGGCCTCACGCTCATCGTTTTTTTCATCACCCGCCTCGCCCCCGGCGGCCCGCTCGAACAGGCGCTCATGCAGGCCCAGCAGTCGAGCCTCGAACACGGCGCCGGCCGCACCTCCGGTCAGGGCACCGCTCTCTCCACCGACCAGATCGACCAGCTCAAGCACTACTACGGCTTCGATAAACCGTGGTATGTCGCCTACGTCCAGTGGCTCGGCAAAGTCGCCCAAGGCGATCTCGGCACCTCCTTCCGCTACAACGAGCCCGTCTGGGATCTCATGTGCGAGCGTTTCCCCATCTCGATCTTCTACGGGCTGACCACGCTGGTCATCACCTACGCGGTCTGCGTTCCGCTCGGCATCGTCAAAGCCATCCGGCACCGCACTTGGGTGGACACTGGCAGCTCGGTCTTGATCTTCGCGGGCTACGCCGTGCCGGGCTATGTGCTCGGCGCATTGCTCCTCGTCATTTTCTCCGCTCGGTTACGCTGGTTTCCGATGAGTGGTTTTGAGAGCGAAGGCTTCGCCAATCTCTCCTTTGCCGACAAAATCGGTGATATTGTTCATCACTCGATCCTGCCTTTGTGCTGTTATTTGATAGGCAGCTTCGCCTTTGTCACCTTGCTGCTGAAAAACCAGCTCATGGACACGCTGGCTTCCGACTACATGCGCACCGTAGTTGCCAAGGGAGTCCCCTACCGGCGCGCCGTGCTGGGGCATGCCTTTCGCAATTCAATCATCCCGCTCGCCACTGATTTTGGCCAAAATCTGGCCCTGTTTTTCACGGGTTCTTTTCTGATCGAGCATATTTTCGACATCAATGGCTTCGGCCTGCTTGGCTATACTTCGATTCTTGATCGCGACTACCCGGTCGTGATGGGAATCCTTCTTCTTTCTTCCCTGCTTCTCCTGCTTGGGAACCTCATCTCCGACGTTCTCGTCGCTGTGGCCGACCCCCGTATCCGCTTCGGCTGATCGATGTTTCCCGATGCCTTTCCCTCGCTTCCAGTTTAATCCGCAGACCAAAATCCGTTTTGCGCGTTTCCGTGAGATCCGCCGCGGCTACTTCTCTTTTCTGACGCTGTCGTTTCTCGTTCTGCTCTCGATTTCCGGAGAGCTGCTCGTCAACAGCCGCGCCCTAGTCGTGAAATACCACGGGGAATACTACTTCCCAACTTACAGTGGGTTCCACGCCGGCACCGATTTCGGCGAAAATTATTCCTACGAGACCAACTACCGTCACCTGAAGGCCCGCTTCGCCATCGAGGCGCACGGCGACTGGGTCTTGCTCCCGCCCGTCCCCTACAATCCTTACGAAAACGATTTCCGCCCCGGCATTTATCCGCCCACCGCGCCCTCCGTCGGCGAACGCCACTTCTTCGGCACCGACACCACCGGTCGTGACGTGCTGGCCCGTTTGTTTTACGGCTTCCGCATCGCCCTTATTTTTTCGGTCTTCTATCTCGGCTTCGTTTACGTCCTCGGCATCGTGATCGGCTGCGCAATGGGGTTCTTTGGCGGTGCCGTCGATCTCATCGGACAACGCATTGTCGAGGTCTGGTCCAATCTGCCTTTTCTTTATATCGTGATGATCGTCGCCTCGCTCGTCCGACCGGACCTTACCCTTCTCGTCGTTATCACCAGCCTGTTTTCGTGGACCGGCATGACCTACTACATGCGCACAGCCACCTATAAGCAGAAGGCTCG
>JAHFTG010000347.1 GCA_023269455.1 Opitutaceae bacterium
GGAGGGGACGTTGGAGTAGGCTTTGATGCCGTTGTCGGGGGCGAACTGGCGGTAGAAGTGGGTGCGTCCGTTGAGGTGGACGACGGGCGCGGCGGGATTGAGGAAGGCTTTGAAGAGGTAGTAGAGGTCCTTCGGCTGGCCGGAGAGGGTGAGCAGGCCCTTGGTGTTGCGGTTCTGCTTGAACTTGTGGTCGTAGAATTCGCGGAAGATCCACCAGGTGAACATCGGGTGGGCGGCGACGGCGTCGCGGCAGACCGTCTGCAGGCGATACTCGGTGAACATCTCGGCGTATTCCTCGGGTTCGAACTTGTCCACGGACCAAGTGAATGCGCCGTAGGGAACGTGGTGGGTGAGCCAGTCGCCGCAGCCAGTCTCGGAGATGAAGGCGTTGCGGGGGGAGTGGACGAACTCGGCGAGCTTGCCGACATACCAGCCTTGATAGGTGTTGTAGGCGAGGAAGTCGCAGGTCTTGGGTTCTTCGTTCGAGACGGCGTAGGTGATGAGGCGGTTGCCGGTGGCGTCCTCCTCGCGGATGACGTCGGCGTAGCGGCTGGCGGTGGCGCCGCTGGCTTCGTTGCCGCAGCTCCAGAAGAGGATGGACGGGTGGTTCCAGTTTTGGAGGACCATCTCACGGGTGAGGCGTTCGCCGTCGGGGGTGACAACTCTATCGTCTGCCGCCGCGCCTTTCCAGTCGTAGCCAGCGTAGCCGTTTTCGGCCCAGATGGCGACGCCTTGGTGGTCGGCGAGGTCGTATTCGAGGCGGCTGTGCGGGTAGTGGGCGAGCCGCACGAGGTTTACGCCGAGGTCGTGGAGGGCTGTCCATTCGGAGCGGAGGTCGTCGTCGCTCACGGCGTTCCAAGCATACTCGCTCTGCGCGTGTTTGTTGACGCCGCGCAACTGGATTTCGCGGCCGTTGAGGATGAGTTTTTTGTCGCGGAGAGCGAGGGTGCGGAAGCCGACGGAGGCGGTCACGGCATCACTGACGATGTCGTTGGCGATCAGTTCGGTGCGGACGGAATAGACGTTGGGTTGGCCGAGGTCCCAGAGCTTGGGCGAGTTGATGACGGAGGTGGCGGTGAGCGTTGTGGTGGTGTCGGCCGGAATGGTTTGGCGGACCTCGAAGCGGGCGGCGACCGAGCCGTCGGGCGTGGTCACGGTGTGGCGGACGGTCACGGCGGCTGGAGCGGCGAGGGGATTGCGCACGATGGTGCGGACGCCGAGATCGGCGCGGGCGGCGGTGACGTTGGCGGGTGTGAGATAGACGCCGGAGGAGCCGAAGTCGGGGAAGATGTGGACGGCACCGGTTTTGACGAGGTGGGCGGCGCGGAACAGGCCGCCATTGACGAAGTAGAGCGAGGAGCGCGCGAGCATGCCTTTGGTCTCGTCGTCGCGGTTGCTCACGCGGACGAGGAGTTGGTTGGGCGCATCGAAGCGCATGGCAGGCGTGAGGTCGAAGGCGGCGGCGGTGTAGGCGCTTTTGTGCTGGCCGATATGCCGGCCGTTGACGAAGACGTCGGTGACGCTGGCGGCGCCTTCAAGGACGAGAAAGAAGCGGCGGGCTTGGTCGGCGGACGTGGCGGCGAAGGACTGCCGATACCAGCCGGCGGCGTTGTCGGGCAGGCCGGACTGGCGGAAGATGTGCGGGATGAAGACGTGGCTCCATGCGGCATCGGCGGAGGGAGGTGTGGGGACGTCGTGCGGCGAGGTGTCGGTGGTGAAATCCCATGCGACGAGCGGGGTGATTTCGCGCGGGGACGGGGCGGGCGAAGTGTCGGCGAAGAGCGGCGAGGCGGCGAACAGTGCGAGGACGGTCAGGGCGGTTTTAAACATGCGGGGAGTTGGCTCGGGGAATAGAGACTGACGGGAAAATTTTGCTAACGAGGCGGCGGCACGCGGGCGGCAAGTTTTTCGCCGGCGGCGAGGCAGGCGGGCATCGAGATGCCGTCGCGGATGTGGCCGCCGATGAAGAGTCCGGGGTAGCGCGCTTCGGCGGTGATCATGGTGGCGAGATGGGCGTCGTAGCCGAGGTTGTATTGCGGGATGGCGTGAGGCCAGTCGTGGCGCCGCATGAGGACGGGTTCGCCTTTGACGCCGAGGAGGGCGGCGAGTTCGCGGCGCACATGGGCGAGCAGGTCGGCGTCGGGCAGGCGGGCGAGTTGGGGCTGGCGGGTGCCGCCGATCATGACGGTGAGGGCAACGTGCCCGGCAGGCGCGCGGTCGGGGAAAAGCGACGAGTTGAAGAGGACGCCGAGCACGGAGCGTTTTTCGACGGTGGGGACGAGCAGGCCGAAGCCGTCGAGCGGGTGGGCGACTTGTTCGCGTTTATAGCCGAGGAAGAGCGAGGTGACGGGCGGATACTCGATGCTGGCGAGGCCGGTGAGCGAGGAGAGCGAGCCGGGCGTGCCGATGGTCAGGCGGGCGATGGCGTGGCCGGGCAGGGCGAGGAGGACGGAGGAGAACGAAGCGGAAAGTTGAGAGTTGAGAGTTGAGAGTTGAGGGTCGGAAACGGGATCGGAGCGGGTCCAATGGATCTGCCAGGGCTGGCCGTTGGCGGGCGGGGTGAGGCGGGCGATGCGGGCGTTGAGCTCGACGCTGCCTTCGGGGAGAGTGGCGGCGAGGGCGTGCGGGAGGACACCCAGGCCCTCGCGAAAAGAAATGATGGGCGGCGGTCCGGAGGGTTCGCCCCGGGCGCGTTTGGCTCGGGCGGCGCTGATCTGCGCACGGAAGAGCGAGCCGTGGGTTTGCTCGGC
>JAHFTG010000348.1 GCA_023269455.1 Opitutaceae bacterium
ACCCGCAAGGTCAACCACCCGTCCGAAGTCCTCAAGAAGGGCGACGAAGTGGACGCCATCGTTCTCGATGTCGATGCTTCCCAGCAGCGCATCAGCCTCGGCATGAAGCAGCTCGCCGTCGATCCTTGGACCGACATCGACTCCTTCTTCAAGATCGGCGACGTCGTCACCGGCACCATCTCGAAGATCACCTCCTTCGGCGCCTTCGTGGAGCTGAAGGACGGCATCGACGGTCTCGTGCACATCTCGCAGATCAGCGAAGAGCGCATCGAGAAGGTGAAGGACGTGCTCAAGCCCGGCCAGGAAGTCACCGCCCGCGTCATCAAGATCGACCGCGAAGAGCGTCGTCTTGGTCTCTCGGTCAAGGCCGCCAACTACTCCGAGCAGCAGCTCGCCGTCGAGACCGCTTCCTTCGAGGCGCTCAACCGCGACAGCTCTGGCGACATGATGAACCTCGGCGACATCCTCGATGCCGCTTCGGACAAGAAGGACTAAGTTCTTCGCATCAATGGCGTCGTCGTTATGACGATCCGTTTATCTCAAAGCGCCCGGCCAAAAGCCGGGCGCTTTTTTGTGCTCGGTTTCCGGGGGTAGGGCGGGACCGCTGGGCCTGCCGCACGAATGTCGGAAGTCTCTTCGCATACGCATACCCAACCGGACGGCCTAGCGGTCCGTCCCTCCCTCTGAGCACGAAAAAGCCGACCGTTGCCGGTCGGCTTCTCACAGGCATGGACGTATCAACTCGAAGTTTAGTTGTGCCCGGCTTTGGCCGACTTCGACTCCATGAAGTCGCGAATGACTTCGTGACGGGCGCGAACTTGCTCTTCGATTTCGATCTCTTCCACGCTGCGCTGGTGCTCGTGGCTGGCGAGGGCTTTGCGCATCTTGGAGAGGGCGATGTTCTGAAGCTGGCGAACGCGTTCACGGGTGACGCGGAATTTCTGGCCGACTTCTTCGAGAGTGAGCTCGTCGTAGCCGTCGAGGCCGAAGCGGAATTTGATGATCTCGGCCTCGCGGGGTTCCAGCGTGGAGATCATGGAATAGAGATCAGAATTCCGGTTTTTCTCGCGCAATGTTTCGAACGGGCTGGTCGCGTTTTCGTCGCCGACCATCTCGCCGAAGGTCGAGGAGTCGCCGTCTTGGCCGATGGGCGCATCCAGCGAGGCGGGACGCACGCTCACCGATTTGAGGTGGGCGACCTTGGCGGTGGGAATCTGGAGTTCGATGGCGATTTCCTCATCGGTGGGCTCGCGGCCGAGTTCTTCGGTCAACGCCATGGCGGTGCGGCGGAGCTTGGAGATTTTATCAACCAAGTGAACGGGCAGGCGGATGGTCTTGGACTGGTTGGCGAGAGCGCGCTTGATCGACTGCTTGATCCACCAGGCGGCGTAGGTCGAGAGCTTGCCGCCCTTGCGTGGGTCGAAGCGTTCCACGGCTTTGATGAGGCCGATGTTGCCCTCGGAAATGAGGTCGAGCAGGGGCAGGCCGAAATCCTTGTAGTCCATCGCGATTTTCACGACGAGACGGAGGTTGGCCGAGATCATGTGATCGCGGGCGGCCTTGTCACCCTTGCGGATGCGGCGGGCGAGCTTCACCTCTTCTTCGATGGTGAGCAGGGCTGTCTTGCCGATCTCTTGTAAATAAAGCTGGAGGTTGCTGCGTTCGACCGGGCCGGTCTCTTTCTCGCGGGTGGCGGGCTCGTTCTTTTCTAGGAAAGAGGGAGGAGAATCGAGTTCGACGGCCACCATGGGAGCCGAAGCGGCGGGCGATTGGTTTTCGTCGGCATCAGAATACTTCCGGGCTGATTTGGTGTAGGTGGCCATGAGAGTGAGAGTTGAGTGGTTGGTCTGATATTCCGGGAAATCCGGAGCGAACGGTTTCTAACTACGACAGAGTCGAGCTGGAATCGTTCCATGTTAGACAAACGGTCAACTACTCCCACGGGATGCGAAAAATCAACAGATTGATGTGCCAGTGTGGCTCAATCCGAGGTTTTGACACCCTTTTGGTGTCTCAAATGCCGCCCATTTTTGGGCAAAAGCGGGCGGTGGCTTCAGAACTGTTCGGCCATGGCGACGGCTTTAAACAGGGCCGAGGCCTTGTTGACCGTTTCCTGATATTCGGAGGTAGCCACCGAATCGGCCACTACGCCGGCGCCGGCCTGGATGTGAATCTGGCCGTCTTTGATGAGAGAGGTGCGGAGCATGATGCAGGTATCGCTGTTCCCGTCGTAGCCGAAGTAGCCAAGGGCACCGGCGTAGAAACCGCGTTGAGAGGGTTCGTTGGCGGCGATGATCTGCATGGCGCGGATTTTTGGAGCGCCGCTCACGGTGCCGGCGGGGAAGGTGGCGCGCATGAGGTCGTAGGCGGTCTTGTCCGCAGCGATCTTTCCTTCGACCTGCGAGACGATGTGCATGACGTGCGAGTAGCGTTCGATGACGAAACTTTCGGGCACGGTGACGGTGCCAAACTCGCAGACGCGGCCGATGTCGTTGCGGGCGAGATCGACGAGCATGAGGTGTTCGGCGCGTTCTTTTTCGTCGGCGAGGAGGTCTTTTTCGAGGGCGAGGTCGTCGGCGTGGGTCGCGCCACGTTTACGGGTGCCGGCGATGGGGCGGATTTCGACGAGGCCGTCGGTGAGGCGCACGTGGACTTCGGGCGAGGCGCCGACGATGGAGAAGTCGCCCGTTTCCAGGATGAACATGTAGGGCGACGGATTTACGGTGCGCAGGGC
>JAHFTG010000079.1 GCA_023269455.1 Opitutaceae bacterium
TTTCCCGCCAGGCCGTGCGGCAAAACACCCCGATCAAAGGCACCGCATATCACGCCGCCGACATCGCCGACCAGACCAGCCTCTGCTCCTGGAATCCCGACATGTTTGGCGTCGATATGACGAAGCCCGGCGCGCAAGCCTACTACGATTCACTGATGGAACTCGTCGCCTCATGGGGCGTGGACTTCATCAAGGTGGACGACCTCAGCCGCCCCTATCACCAGCCCGAGATCGAGGGCATCCGCAAAGCCATCGACAAGACCGGACGCCCCATCGTCTTCAGCACCTCCCCCGGTGAAACGCCCCTCTCCGCCGGCGCGAACGTCAATCAGCACGCCAACATGTGGCGCATCAGCGACGATTTCTGGGACAGCTGGAAAGCCCTTCTATCTCAATTCAAACGCCTCCACGACTGGACGCCTTATCGTATCGTCGGCGCATATCCCGACGCCGACATGCTCCCGCTCGGCCGCGTCAAATTCGGCCGCTCCACCCACTTCACGCCCGACGAGCAGATCACGATGATGACGCTCTGGTCCATCGCCCGATCCCCGCTCATGCACGGCGGCGACATGACCAAGACCGACGACTTCACGCTCTCCCTCCTCACCAACGACGAAGTCCTCGCCGTCGATCGGCACAGCGAAAACAACCGCCAGCTCTTCCGCACTGACGACGGCCTCATCGCCTGGATTGCCGACGTCCCCAACTCCGCCGACAAATACCTCGCCGTCTTCAACACTCGCAACGCCCCCAATGACGCTGCGAAAGGCGCCACCATCCCCGTCCCCGTAAAACTCGCCGATCTTGGTTTCTCCGCCTCCGTAGAAATCCGCGACCTCTGGGCGCATAAAAATCTCGATTCCTCCACCGCTGATTTCTCACCAGAAGTCCCTTACCACGGCGCCCGCCTCTTCCGCCTCAGTGGCGCCACCCGTTGACCTCCATTTCAGCTGAAACCGCATCCCATTTTACTCCTCCTGTTTACTCTTGTCGAAATTTCCGGCCTGCTCCGAGCGAGCACCCCCGACGGCACGATCAAACGCATCATCCAGACTACCGAAGGCGTCGGCACTCCCTCCTCCCCGTGAAAAAACTGTCACTTTTTCTTTTGACCGGTTGCCTCGCCTCGGCCGCGCCCTCGACCACCATCGGCCTCACGCAGGCCGAGCCCTTTCCCCTCGCTCGCGTCCGCCTGCTCGACGGCCCCTTCAAGGAACGTCAAGACCTCGACTCCCGCTACCTCCTCGATGTGGTCGAGCCCGACCGCCTCCTCGCCGGTTTCCGCGCCCAGGCCGGCCTCCCCGAGAAAGCCAAACGCTACGGCGGCTGGGAAGCACGCGGCATCAATGGCCACAGTCTCGGCCACTACCTCTCCGCCATTTCCGCCCTCTACGCCGCCACCGGCGACCCGCGCGTCCTCGCGCGCATCAACTACGTCATCTCCGAACTCGCCGCCTGCCAGAAAGCCAACGGCGACGGCTACGTCCTCCCCGTCTCCAAAAAAATCTACGACGATCTCCGCGCCGGAAAAATCCAAGCCACCGGCTTTTCCCTCAACGGCGAATGGGTGCCCAACTACACCCTCCACAAAGTCCTCGCCGGCCTCCGCGACGCCTACCGCTTCGCCGGCAGCGCGCCCGCCCTCGACATGGAGAGCCACCTCGCCGACTGGCTCGCCGGCGTTTACGTCAACCTCATCCCCGCCCAGGCCCAGGAAATCCTGAAATCCGAATCCGGCGGCCTCAACGAGATCTTCGCCGACCTCACCACCGACACCGGCGATCCCAAATACCTCAAGCTCGCCGAAACCATCTTCAACCACGAGGCCATCCTTGGCCCGCTCGAACAGGGCCGCGACGAGCTCGACGGCAAACACGGCAACACCCAGATTCCCAAGATCGTCGGCCTCGCCCGCGAGTATCAGATGACTGGCGACGCCGCCGACCTCACCGGCGTGAACACCTTCTGGAACAGCATCGTCGAAAAACGCACCTTTGCCAACGGCGGCCACGGCGAGCGCGAACATTTTTTCCCGCCCGAGCAGTTCCCGCAGAAACTCACGTCGCAGGACACCGAGACCTGCAACACCTACAACATGATCAAGCTCACCGGCCTCATGTTCTCCTGGAACCCGCAGGCCGCGCAGATGGACTACGTCGAACGCGGACTAATCAACCATCTCCTCTCCAACCTCGGCCGCCAGCCCGGCGAGTTCGGCTACTTCGTCAGCCTGGCCTCCGTGAGCGTGAAAGTTTTTTCCACCCCTACCAACTCCTGGTGGTGCTGTGTCGGCACCGGCATGGAAAACCCGTCACGCTACGGCGAGCAGGTTTATTTCCACGACGCCGACAGCCTCTGGGTCAACCTCTACATGGCCAGCCAGCTCGACTGGCGCGAACGCGGCGTGACCGTCCGCCAGGAAACCCAATTCCCCGAAGCCGACACCGTGCGCTTCACCCTCACCGCCGCGAGCCCCGCCAAGTTCACCCTCAAGCTCCGCCATCCCTACTGGTGCGCGCAGCCCGTCGTCACCGTCAACGGCCAGCCCGTCACCGTCACCTCCACGCCCTCGTCCTACCTCGCCATAGATCGCGTCTGGAAAACCGGCGACCGCATCGATGTGCGCCTGCCCATGACACTGCGCACCGAAGCCCTGCCCTATTCCAACAATAAAATCGTCGCCGTCATGTATGGCCCGCTCGTCCTCGCCGGCGTCGTCCCGACAGTTTCCGGCGCGCCCGACCCCGCCAAGGAACGTTTCAGCGACCACCTCACTGCCCGCGGAAAGACCGACCAGACTCCGCCCGTGTTCGTCGCCGCCTCGTCCCCCGATCTGCTCGCACATCTCCGGCCCGACGGCAAAGCCTTCGCCTCCTTCCGCAGCGAAGGCGTCGTGAAGCCAGCCGACCTCGCCTTCATTCCGCTCTACCGCATCTACGAAGAACACTACGCGGTCTATTCTCCGCTGCTCACATCCGCCGAGTGGACCGCGCGCTCTGCCGCCATCATCGCCGAAGACAAGAACCGCACCCGCCTCGCCGCCGCCACACTCGACACCGTCGAGCCGGGTTTCCAACAGTCCGAGGTCGAGCACAAGTTCGCCTCCGAGCGCAGCGAGACCGGCGATTTCCTCGACCGCAAGTGGCGCGACGCCCTCCCCGGCGGCTGGTTCTCCTACGAGGTGGCCGTTGATCCCGCCGAACCGGTGGCGCTCGTCTCCACCTATTGGAGCGGCGACCACGGCCGCGTGTTCGAACTCCAGGTCAATGGCCGCACCCTCGCCATCGCCAAGCCCAACCTGGACAAGCCCGGAGTCTTCTACGACACCGCCTACGCCATCCCCCTCGAACTCACCCGAGGCAAAAAAACCGTGACCGTGCGCCTCGTGGCCACCACGGGGCGCGTCGGCACCTTCGGCTTTCGCATCGTTAAAGCCGCCGCCATCACGCCGGAACAATGGGCCGCGGCCCAACGCTGATTGGACACCCAAAAAACTAGGTCTTTATTGGTTGCCGGCTCGGCATGCTCGCTCCGTCAACCCAGCGCCCCTCGACCAATATCCGCCGCTGGCAAGTGGGAATGCCACGCTCGTTCTCCAAAACGAGACGAGCGACGACAGCATCGGATCGGAACGGTATCTTAGGCCTCCTGGACGGTCGCCGACACGACCGTCCGCTATCTTCATGACGCCGCCGCCGGGGTCGGCTCGCTGCAACTCGTGCCCACCGCACGTCTCGGCGAACTCGCCGAACGCCGCCGCCACCCTCGCGGGCGAGTTCTACATCGACTCCGGCCCCGAGCCCATGCCGCCGCCCGCCTGGGTGCCCGATCCGCTCGTTCACCTGAAGCGCGTCGCGCGACAGCTACCCGTGCGCCTTCGCCCAAGGCCGACTTCCGCTTCGTCTCGCAGACGCACGCTTGAAGAACTCCCCTCGAACGCTCCTGGTCCGGCGCCGGCCTCTTCAGCAAACGCTTCGGCCAAGTCGGCACGATGCCCGTCCGTCGCTGGTTCCCGTTTGTCGCGCTCGAAGACACCGAGGCCCGTGTCACCTGGGCCGCGCAACTTTGTTGGGGCGGCTCGTGGCGGATGGAAACCGTCGGCGACCAGGCGACCGCGTTCTCCCTCGCCGACCACTTCATCCAACGCGACCGCCTGCCCGTCACCGTGCGCCACCGCGCTTCTGGAATCCCTCCGATCCGCGCGCCTTCGCCTACTTGGAAAAAACGGTCATCGACCGCCTCGAACCGTCGCTCCTCGCGCACACCGCGATGGCCTCGTTCTCAGACGCGCACGAACTCGTCGAGATTCCCATCATCGTCACCCCACAGCTTCTCCAACGCAGCCAGGTTTTCCACCGACAGAATCCTCCTCACCCACGCGCCCCGTGTCGTTTCACAAAGTCCGACGGACTGATCCCGTGAACCCGTTTGAACACCCGTGAAAACTGAAACGCGTCGATCCCCAGCCGCTCCGCCACCTCACGCACCAGCAATCTCCCCGAATCCAGCAACACCGCCGCGTGCACCATTTTTTTTCGGGTTAGATAGCGGTGCGGCGGCCCATAACCAAAGCGGATAAAAAGCCGCGTGAGATGACTCGGCGACACATGGCACGCCGCCGCCACTTGCTCGACCGTCGCGGTTTCCAGGAAGTTCTGGTCGATATGGGCCAGGCCCCGCCGGAGCGTCTGCTGCGCGCGCCGATCCGCGTCTCCCTCGATCAATCCGTCGCCAGATAATTTCAGTAAAAATGCCCGCAACTGCAGCGCGGCGATCAACGGCGATTGGGGCCTGCTCCTGATCCCGTCCGTGATCATCATCGAGAGCGCCTCTTCCAATTCATCCGCATTGCCCACTCGCCTGCACGTGCCGGGGGTCATCATCACCGCCGACAATAAATCCTCCGCCTCACGGCCCGTAAAATTGAGATAATACTTCGACAACAACGCCTCCTTGTCCGTCTCGATCCGGTGCGGCATCCCCGGCCCGTAGGCAAACACCCAGCCCCGCTCCAGCCCGTAGATTTCCCGTTCCATCCGAAGCGTTCCCCGCCCGCCCGCCACAAACTCCAGGCACAACCAAGGAAACGTGTCTCGCTGGATCGTGTAGTCCCGCGACACCCGCTCCCACCCTCCGCAGATCATCACGAGGTCGTCCGCCGGAGTCACATCCATGCCAAAGTAAAACCGCCGCGCCTCCTCGACCTGCCTGGAAATGTAGAGAGGCTCCACTGGTGTCCGCGCTTTCATCCCGGCAGCTTGGACCACCCACCCACAAGATCAAGAATCGTCATGCGTTCATCGTGAACAGCCATGTCTAACCGCCCCCCGACATGGTATAAATACGCAACCCACCGTTACCCCGCGTCGCGCCAGCCTCACCCCTTTTCGCGCCCCGTCCTGAATTTCAGCACTCTCTCCATGCTCAAAACCGGCATCCTCAATCCGCAGCTCAACTCCCTGCTCTCCCGCGTGCGCCATACCAACACGCTCGTCATCGCCGACCGCGGTTTTCCGTTCTGGCCCGGCGTCGAGACGATCGACCTCTCGCTCGTGGACGGCGTGCCCACCGTCCTTCAGGTGCTGGAAGCCGTCCGCGCCAATTTCGTCGTCGGCGAGGTCCGCATGGCCGCGCAATTCCTCGACCATAATACCGCCGAGACCAAAGCCGCCTTCGCCCGCGCCCTCGAAGGCGTTGTCGTCTCCTACGAGGACCACGAAACCGCTTTCAAGCCCCGCATCCCGCGCGCCATCGGCCTCGTCCGCACCGGCGACACCACCCAATACGCCAACCTGATTCTCACCAGCGCCTGATCGTCCCCCCTTCGTTTCCATCCATGCACTACCGCACTCTCGGTGCCACCGGCATCAAAGTCTCCGCCCTTGCCTACGGCGGCTCCTCCCTCGGCTCCGCCTTCCGTGACATTGACGAGGCCGAAGGCATCCGCTCCGTCCACGTGGCCCTCGATCACGGCATCAACCTGATCGACACCGCCCCTTACTACGGCGCGACCAAGGCCGAGACCGTCCTCGGCAAAGCCCTCAAGGGCGTCGCCCGCGACCGCTACATCCTCGCCACCAAGGTCGCCCGCTACGGCCCGAACATCGCCGACTTCGATTTCTCCGCCGCCCGCGTCACCCGCAGCGTGGACGAGAGCCTCGCCCGTCTCGGCGTGGACCACATCGATTTCATCCAGGTCCACGACATGGAATTCGGCGACATCGACCAGATCGTCAACGAAACCATCCCCGCCCTCCGCCAGGTTCAGGCCACGGGCAAAGTCCGCTTCGTCGGCATCTCCTGCCTCCCCGTCCGCCTCTACAAGACCGTGATGGACCGTGTCGCCGTGGATCAGATACAAAGCTACTGCCACTACTGCCTCAACGACACCGCCCTCGCCGACATCCTGCCCTACCTGAAGGCCAAAAACGTCGGCATCTTCAACTCCGCCCCGCTCGCCATGCGCCTCCTCAGCACCGAAGGCCCGCCCGCGTGGCATCCCGCCCCCGCCGCGCTCCGCCAGAAATGCGCCGAGGCCGCCGCCCTCTGCAAGGCCCGTGGCACCGACCTCGGCAAGCTCGCCCTCCAGTATTCGATGGCCCACCCCGACATGCACACCCACATTGTCGGCACCGCCAGCCCCAAACGCGTCCTCGAAAACATCGCCGACGCCGCCGCCCCCCTCGACCAAGCCCTGCTCGCCGATGTCCTCGCGATCCTCGCCCCCGTCCACAACCAAACCTGGCCCTCCGGCCGCCCGGAGAACAACTCTTGATGACGAAAGTAGCGAGTAGCGGGTAATGAGTAGCGAGCATCCCAATCCACCGCCGTTCCCTGCCCCGTCTCCGACCTGCTCGCTACCCGCTACTCACTACTCGCTACTTCCGGTCCCCTTCCCCATGAAAACCCTCCTCATCGACGCCCCCGGCAAATTTTCCTACGGCGAAAAATCCGCGCCCGTGCCCGCCCCCGGCGAAGTCCTCCTCCGCATCCGTCGTCTCGGCTTCTGCGGCTCCGACCTCTCGACCTTTCGCGGCGGCAACCCGCTCGTCACCTACCCGCGCATCCCCGGCCACGAAATCGCCGCCGTGATCGAGTCCGTCACCGCCGGCGTGCCCGCGACGTTCGCCGTCGGCCAGGCCGTCACCGTCATGCCCTACACGACCTGCGGCAAATGCAGTTCGTGCCGCCAGAAACGCTTCAACGCCTGCCGCCACAACCAGACGCTCGGCGTCCAGCAAGACGGCGCGTTCACCGATTACATCACCACGGCATGGGAAAAACTTATCCCGTCCCAAAGCCTCGGCCTGCGTGAACTCGCCCTCGTCGAGCCGCTCGCCGTCGGCTTCCACGCCGCCTCGCGCGGCCGCGTCACCCCGACCGACACCGTGCTCGTCTTCGGCTGCGGCATGATCGGCCTCGGTGCCATCGCCGCCGCCGGCCTCCATCGCGGCGCGACCGTCATCGCCGTGGACATCGAGGACGGCAAACTCGCCGTCGCCAAAAAAGCCGGCGCCACCCACGTCATCAACTCGAAGACCGAAAACCTCCACGAACGCCTGCTAGCCCTCACCGACGGACACGGACCCGACGTCGCCATCGAAGCCGTGGGCAACCCCGCCACGTTCACCGCCGCCGTGGACGAAGTATGCTTCGCCGGACGCGTCGTTTACATCGGCTACGCCAAGGCCCCCGTCTCCTACGAAACGAAGTATTTCGTCATGAAGGAACTCGACATCATGGGCTCGCGCAATTCCACGCCGGAAGACTTCCGCGACGTCGTCGCCATGCTCGCCTCGGGCCGTTACCCGGTCGCCGACACCGTGACGCGCACCGTGTCGTTCGCCGAAGCCGGCCAGGCCCTCGCCGACTGGTCCGCCAATCCCGGCGTGATCACCAAAATCCACGTCGAACTCTGATGATAGAAAGTAGCGGGTAGTGAGTAGCGAGCACCCGAATCACGATCCTTCGCCTCTCCGCCTACTCGCTACCCGCTACTCACCACTCGCTACTTCTCCGCCCTCCATGCCCGTCATCGATTCACACCACCACTTCTGGCATTACACCGCCGAAGACTACGGCTGGATTCCTCCGGAGTGGTCCCGTATCAGACGCGATTTCCTCCCGACGGATCTCGCCGCCGAAATCTCCGCCGCCGGCGTAGATGGCGTGATCTCGGTGCAGGCCCGCCAGTCCCTCGAAGAAACCGAATGGCTCCTCGGCCTCGCCGCCCAACACGACTTCATTCGCGGCGTCGTCGGCTGGGTTCCCTTGATTGATCCGGCCATCGAGGCGCACCTCGACCGCTTCGCCGCCGCACCGAAGCTGCGCTCTCTCCGGCACGTCCTCCAAGGCGAACCCGACGACGCCCACATGCTCCGCGCCGACTTCAACCGAGGCATCGCCGCCCTCACCCGGCGCGGTCTAGCCTACGACATCCTCATCCTCGAACGCCACCTGCCCAACACGATCACGTTCGTCGATCGGCACCCCGACCAGGTCTTCATCCTCGATCACATCGCCAAGCCCCGCATCGCCGCCGGCGAACTCGAACCGTGGGCACGCCACATCCGCGAACTCGCCCGCCGTTCCCACGTTGCCTGCAAACTCTCCGGCATGGTCACCGAGGCCGATGTGAACACCTGGACGCCCGCACAACTCCAACCCTACTTCGACGTCGTCCTCGAAGCCTTCGGCCCCAAGCGCCTGCTCTTCGGCAGCGACTGGCCCGTGTGTCTCGTCGGCGTCGGCTACTCCCGGTGGAAAACCATCGTCGCGGACGCCTTAAGTCCATTTTCGACCGATGAGCGCAACGCGATCCTTGGCGGCAACGCGCAAACCATCTACCGTCTCCCGTAAAACCCTCTCATCTTCTCCAGTCCAGTTATTAAACCCCTCATCGTTCCATTATGAAATCCGGCCT
>JAHFTG010000349.1 GCA_023269455.1 Opitutaceae bacterium
CGGTGGCGTTGCCTGCGACGCTGGCCAAGGCCATCGAGGCGGGCGCGGTGCGCGAGGGAACCAAGGTCGGCCTGCTCGGCATCGGCAGCGGCTTGAATTGTCTGATGCTCGCCCTCGAATGGTAACGATTCCCGACTGGCTCAAGCCGCTCTATCCCTTCACGCCAAAAAGCTTCACGACTCCCGGCGGCGCTCGCATGAGCTACCTCGACGAGGGTGAATCCGGTGCCACCGAAGCCGTGCTCATGCTGCACGGCAACCCGACGTGGTCTTTTTATTACCGCGAACTCGTGAAGGCCGTCGCGCCTCACCTGCGCTGCATCGCGCCGGATCACATCGGCATGGGCCTGTCCGAAAAACCGGAGAACTATCCCTACACCCTGGAGTCGCGCATCACCGACATCGACGCACTCGTGACCCACCTCGGCCTGCAAAAAATCCACCTGGTCGTTCACGATTGGGGTGGGGCGATCGGCTTCGGCTTCGCGTCGCGTTATCCGCAAAAAATCGGCCGCCTCGTAGTGCTCAACACCGGAGCGTTTCCGTCCCCGCACATCCCTCGCCGCATCGGCGTCTGCAAAACCCACTTTCCAGGCACGGTGCTCGTGCGCGGGCTCAATGGTTTCGCCGGACCGGCTACATGGATGTCCATGCATCGCCGGAAACTCACGCGCGACGAGAAACGTGCGTTTCTTTTGCCGTATGATTCGTGGGCAAACCGCGTGGCGGTGGACGCCTTCGTGAAAGACATTCCCATGACGCCGTCTCACCCGACATGGCGCACGCTCACGGCGACGGCCGCAGGCCTCAAAAACTTCACGCAAAACCCGGCGATGATCGTGTGGGGCGGACGCGATTTTTGTTTCGACGACCACTTCTACGCCGAGTGGAAAAAGCGTCTGCCGCAGGCGCAGACCTATTATCTGGAGGACGCCGGACATTACGTGCTGGCCGATGCCAACACTGAAGCGATCCCGCGCATCACCGCCTTCTTGCGCGGAATCTCCGAGGTCACCGCTCAGTCACGCCCGTAAAGCGTGGCGATTTTCTTGAGGTAGGGGGCGCTCTCGTGAAGCAACCGGTCCAGTTGCGAGGGCGAATAACGCCATTGCCAGTTCCCTGCGGCCACGCCGGGCGTGTTGATGCGCGCCTCCGCCCCCAAGCTCATGAAATCCTGCATCGGGATGACCGCGAGATTGCTTACGGCGGCGTAGGCGGTGCGGACGAAATCCCAGCTTATTTCCTGGCCGCTGATGCGGAAATAGCTGCGCACGTGGTCGCGGGTTTTGTCTTCGGACGAGCGATACCAGCCGAGCGTCGTGTCGTTGTCATGCGTGCCGGGATAGATGACGCTGTTGGCGCGAAGGTTGTGCGGCAGGTAGAGGTTGGAAGCGTCGCCGCCGAATGCGAATTGCAGGATAGTCATGCCGGGCAGGCCGGTGGCGTCGCGCAGTTCAATCACGCTCGGCAGCAGTTCGCCGAGATCTTCGGCGATGAGGCGCGCGTCGGGCAGGGCGAGTTTGACCGCCTCAAAGAAGGCGAGGCCCGGGCCTTGTTTCCATTCGCCGGTTTTGGCGGTCTTGGCTGCGGCGGGGATGGACCAGTAGGTATCGAACGCGCGGAAATGATCGATGCGCACGATATCGCACAGCTCAAAATTCGCGCGCAGGCGGTCGATCCACCAGGCATAGTTTTCTTCGTGGTGGACGTCCCATGCGTAGAGCGGATTGCCCCAGAGCTGGCCGTCGGCCGAGAAATAATCGGGCGGCACGCCGGCGACAAAGAGCGGGTGTCCGGTCTTCGCGTCGAGTTGAAAGAGATGCGGATGCGTCCACACATCGGCGCTGTCACGGGCAACGAAAATGGGGGCATCACCGATGAGCTCGATGTTGCGCGTGCGGGCCTTCGCACGGACCTGCTGCCACTGGCCGAAGAAGAGGTATTGAAAAAATGCGTGGGCCTCGGCCCGGTCCGCGACGGCCTTGGCGAGCGGGGATGTTTTGGCGTTCTTAAAGAAGCGCACTTCAACGGGCCATTCCCACCAAGGCTGGCCTTTGAAGTGATCCTTCAACGCGAGAAACAGGGTGTAGGGTTCCAGCCAGGCGCGGCGTTCCGCTTGGAAACGGGAGAAATCACCATAGGGCAAACCGGCGCCACCACGCGTTTTGAAATTTTGAAAAGCGCGAAAAAGGACCGGCCACTTCGTCACGTAGAGCCAGCCGAAATCAATTCGGTCCTGCGGAAGCTCACGCAGTCCGGCGAGATCCAGATCGGCCAGCAATCCGGCGTGAACGAGCGCTTGCAGGTCGATCAAATACGGGTTGCCCGCAAACGCCGAAAAACACTGGTAGGGCGAGTCGCCATAGCCGGTCGGCCCAAGCGGGCAGAACTGCCACTGGCGAACCCCGGCGGCATTCAGAAAGTCAAAGAGCCGGTCAACGGATTCGTCGAGCACGCCGATGCCTTGATCACCGGGGAACGAAGTGGGGTGTAGGAGAACTCCTGAGGAACGCGATTGCAGCCAATTAAAGAGAGGGGCGGTCGAAGACACAGTGTTGCAGCCACCCAAACCCGCCAATTCCGTGATTAGACATAATGTTTATTGTGCGATAAACACCAGAATCCCGTGAACTGGGCTTGGAAGACTTGAAATCAGTAAGTGGCGGTTTTTTCGGGCTACAACCTTAAGTTGCGCCTCGTTGTTAAAGACTACACGA
>JAHFTG010000350.1 GCA_023269455.1 Opitutaceae bacterium
GTTTGTTTTTAACGTGGGTGCAGGCGGTCTGGATGACGGGCGTGCTCAGCGGGATGATGATGTCCACGTCGCTGTGATCGAAATTCTGGAGCAGCGGAATGATGTTGGCGATTTCGCCCTGGGCGTGGGCGCTGCGGATCTGGAGGTTTTTGTTTTCCTCGTAGCCGAGTTCGCGGAGGCCATCGAGCACGCCGCGAATGCAGGCGTCGGAGCCGGGCTCGGAGCTGAGGTAGGCGAAGGCGATTTTGAGGAGTGGCGGCGGGGCGGTCGCGCGCGCAGCGGGAGCGACGGGCGCGGACGGGGCGGCGGCGGATGCGGGGGGCGTGCGGTTTTCGAGTTTGCCGGAGGCGTCCACGTAGAGGCCGGCGCGGGCGTTGAGGGCGGCGGGGAAATTCCAGTGGGCGGCGTCGCGGAGCTGGGAGCGGACCTGCTCGTTCAAGGCGAGGCGCTCGGGGACGATGTTTTTGACGGGGATGGAGGCGACGGGGACGCCGCGGAGGACCTCGGCGGCGAGCAGGCCGGTCTGGCGGCCGACCTCGTGGTAGTCGGCTCCGACGTTGAAGAGTTCGCCCTTGGGCTGGGCGGACGGGAACAAGCTGAAGACGGGGATGCCGGCGCGGCGGGCGAGTTGGAGGACGTTGTTCACGGCGCCGAGGACGGTGATGTCGCCGGGGATGAACACGGCTTCGACGTTGCGCGAGAGGAGGACGGCGGCGGCTTCGGAGACGGCGTTGGTCGAATCCACGTTGACCTCGACGAGTTGGATGCCGAGCTCGGTGCAGACTTGGCGGGCGTCGCGGAGCTGGACCTCGGAGTTGACCTCGGAGGAGTTCCAGAGGACGCCGACGGTCTTGAGGGACGGGTTGATCTCGCGGGCGATCCGGAAGGCGCTGATCACGGGGAGGCGCGTGCCGTATCCGGAAAGATGCGACGGGTGGCCGAGCGGATCGGTCGCGGAGACGCCGACGCCGGTGGCGGACGGATCGGCGACGAGGGCGAAGAGATGCGGCGTGTGGCGGGAGCGGTTGGCGTTGGCGACCGTCTGGAGGGACGGCGTGGTGGCGGTGAGGATGAGATCGTAACCGCCTTGGGCGACCTCGACGGCGATGGCGTTGGCGAGGTTGGAATCGCCGAGGGGGTTGAACTTGCGCACGGCGAGCGTGGAGCCGTCGCGGTAACCGGCTTCGGCGAGACCATCGAGCATGCCCTGGGTGCCGGCATCGAAGATCGGCTGGGTATTGTGCTGGACGATGGCGAGGCGCGGGACGCGGGCGGGGGCGGACACGGGCGGGACTCCTGTGGCACTTTTCGGAGCGGTGACGGTGGATTTGGGGGCGGGCTTGGAGTGCTCGACGCCCTGGGCATCGATATAGCTGGCGGCTTTGGCGATGAGGTCGTCGGGGACGGTCCACTTGTCGCGGAGGCCGGCGGCGGCTTGCACGTTGATGCAGAAGGTTTCGGGCATGCGGTTGTCGATCGACACGCTGGCGAGGCTGCGGCCGTTGAGGAATTCGCCGGCGAGTTCGCCGGTGATGCGGCCGACTTCAAAATAATCGGCGCCGACGTCGAAGAGCATGCCGCGCTTGATGTTGCTGGGGACGACGGAGAAGACCGGGATGCGGCCTTTGCGGGCGGCCGAGATGACGGTTTCCATCGCGGTGATGACGGTCACGTCGCCGCCCGCCCAGATGGCGTCCACGCCGCGCGCGACGAGGGCGGCGGCGGCTTCGCCCACGCCGGCGGAGTTTTCCACGGTGGATTCGAGGAGCTCGATGTTGAGTTCGGCGCAGACCTTGCGGGCAAGTTTGACCTGGGCCTCGGAGTTGGTCTCGGCGGCGTTCCAGACCACGCCGACCTTGGCGAGCGCCGGGTTCATGCGGCGGGCGGTTTTGAACGCCAGTTCAACGGGTTGCATCGTGCCGTAGCCGGCGAGATGGGCGGGGTGGTCGAGGTGGTTTTCGCGGTTGATACCGACGCCGGCGGAATAGGGATCTGTAACCAGACCAAAGATATGCGGGAGCTTGGTGGACTTGTTGGCGTTGGCCACGGCCTGCAACGACGTGGTGGTAATCGTCAGCATGAGGTCGTATTGGCCGCCGACCATGGCTTTCGCGATGGTTTGGGCCACGGCCATGTCGCCTTCGGCGTTGTAGCGCTGGATTTCGAGGTTTTCGCCTTCGCGCCAACCTTGCTCGGCCAGACCGGCGAGCGCGCCGTCGCGGCCGTCGTCGAGGTTTTTGATGGAGCCGTGCTGTAAGATGGCGATGCGCATCTTTTTGGCGGGCGCGTGGGTTGCGGTCGATTCGGCGGGGAGGTCCACGGTGGGTTTTACCCGGGAACGCAGGTCGGAAAACAGCAGCAAAGCGGAGGTTGCTCCGATTAAGGTGAGGCCGAGTGCGAGGCTCCGTAATATGCCAGACATGTGCAACGGGTATGCGGTGAGCATATTGCGGTTCAATGCCATTCGCTGAGACACTGTCACAAATGCGTGCCGAAAACCCACGGCGCGTTCTTGCGTGTTGCCAGTGAGTTGGCTTTGTTCGGCGCTTTCATGTCGCGCTTCCTTGGCCAACACACGCTGTCCGTAGTCGATGAACTGGGCGATTTTGCCCTGTTCACGGCGCGGTCGTTTACGGCGGCGGTGGGGTCGCGAAAACTGAGCCGGCGCGTGATCCGTGCGATTTACGAACAAGGCGTGAGGTGTTTACC
>JAHFTG010000080.1 GCA_023269455.1 Opitutaceae bacterium
GCGGATGCCGCCCTTGGCGGGGCCGGTCGAGAGGTTGTGTTGCACGCGGTAGCCCTCGAAGACGGTGACGGTGCCGTCGTCGCGTTTCACGGGGAGGGCCATCGCGACGCAGCGGCGGGGATACTTGGTGCGGTCGCGGATGTCTTCGGGGAGGCTGATGGCGTCGGCGGCCTGGTCGAACTGGCGGCAGGCCATCTTGAAGGTGTCGGAGTCGTAGAGGGAGGAAATGATGACTTTGGACATGGGGTTATGAGGCAAACACTGATGATCGGCACAAAAAGGGCAAATCTTGGGGAAAGAGTATGAGGGCGGTTGAAATTGCCGTGCTTTCGCCTCCACACTGGTGGGAATCGCATGTCTTCTTCTCTTTCAAAGCTGGGTCGCTGGCTGGCGCGAAAACTCGTGATGACCGTCGTGGTGACGGCGGCGGGTTTCGCCACCTATGGACTGTGTCTCTACGTTCATGATACGGGGGAATATGGGCGGAGCCGGGGGGCGCTGGCCGCGCAATGGGCGGAGGCGAAGGTGACGACGGCGGCGCTGGAAGCCGAGGTCGCCGGTTTGCAGGCGGCGATCACTGCGCAACAGCAACGCGTGGACATGGCGATGCGGGTGATCGCGACGTTGCGGGATTTGCAAAGCACGTGGGATCGCTTCGTGGGAAATCCGGCGCAGCAGCAGGCGAACGATGACCAACGCCGCCGCATGAAGGCGATCAAACGGACGGCGAACGACGAAGTGCGGCGGCTGCGGAGCGAATTTTTTGTGAAGGGGCGGACGCTTGCGGTGGCGAAGGCGGACCTGGTGCGGACGGATCGGACGTTGACGGACTTGGATCATGGTCGCGCGGCGTGGGTTCACTATTTGAGGGAGGCGTGGTTTTTGGGACGGGGCTACGTGGCGTTGCTGCTGGCGGTGTATCTGCTGGGGCCGACGCTCGTGTGCGTGTGGCTTTACTATGGGCTGGCACCGCTGATCGTGCGCGGACGCCCGGTGCGTTTGCGGGGCGAGCCGGTGGCGGTCGTCAAGGCGGAGGCGAGTCGGGCGACGGTTGAGAGCGCGCTGTGGCCGGGCGAAGTCATGCGGGTTAACAAGAACGTTTCGCTTACGATGGAGGGCGGGCTCATGCGGAAGACGCGCGGGTTGCTGAGCTGGCGGTTTCCGTTTGCGAGCATCGCGGGCGGCCTGGCCAACCTGACGGAGTTGCGCAACGTGCGCAGCGATGGCGGGCGCCGCGTCACGTTGGACAGAAACGGCCCAGCGGGGACGGCGGATGGCTTCACGGGAGTGGACGTGCCGGAGGGCGGCTCACTGGTGCTGCGTCCGGCGTTTCTCGTGAGCGTGATCAGCCCGGCGGCGGAGCGGCTGGTGATCCGGCGGCACTGGCAATGGGTGCGCTGGCAGTCGTGGGTGGCGGGACAATTTTGTTTTTTTGAAATCATGGGGCCGTGCCGGCTGGTGCTGGCGGGCGGCGGGGGGCTGCGCATGGAGCGTCTGCTGGAGCGGGCGGACGGGCTGATGCCGGCGGTGAGGGTGCGCCAGGCGGAGGTGGTCGCGTTCACGCCCAATCTCGAAGGGCGGCCGGTGCGCGCGGTGTCGTTCTGGCGTTATTATTGCGAGGGAACGCCGCTGTTTGAGGCGGGGTTTTCGGGGCCGGGGCTCGTGGTGCTGGCGACGGTGCCGCGCAGGCGAATTCGGAGGGTTTTCGGCCTCTAAACAAACTCCCATGAAACTGGAATCACTCGGCGTGCTCTTCGATTGGGATGGCGTCATCATCGACTCGTCGCGGCAGCACGAGATCAGTTGGGAGCGTCTGGCGGAGGAAGAAAAGAAACCGTTGCCGCAGGGACATTTCGTGGCGGGCTTTGGGAAAAAGAACGAATGGATCATCCCTAATCTGCTCAACTGGGCCGGGGCGGATGATGGGACGGAAATCCACCGTCTCTCGCTGCGCAAGGAGGCGCTTTATCGGGAGATCGTGGTGGAACGCGGACTGGAGGCGTTGCCGGGTGTGGATGTTTTTTTGAAGCGGCTGCGGGACGGCGGTGTGCCGTGTTGCATCGGTTCGTCCACGCATCGGGAGAATATTCTCACGATCCTGGGCGTGCTGGGCTTTGAGGGAATGTTTGCGGACATGGTGACGGCGGAGGACGTGAAGCTGGGCAAGCCGCACCCGGATGTTTTCCTGAAGGCGGCGGCGAAGCTCGGGCGGGCGCCGGGTAACTGCGTAGTGTTTGAGGATGCGTTCGCCGGGATCGAGGCGGGTCGTGCGGGCGGGATGAAAGTCGTGGGCGTCGCCACGACGCATACGGCGGCAGAGCTGGAGGGGAAGGTGGACCGCGTGGTCCATCGTCTCGACGAACTGGCGGTGGCGGATTTGTTGCGTTTGTTCTGAGCAGACATGCCGCTCTTCAAACTTCATTCGGACTACGCGCCGACGGGTGATCAACCGCAGGCGATCGAGAAGCTCGTCGCTTCGATCAAGGCGGGAAATCGCGACCAGACACTCCTCGGCGTGACGGGTTCGGGCAAGACGTTCACGATGGCAAACGTGATCGCGCAGTGCGACCGGCCCACGCTGATCATCTCGCATAACAAGACGCTGGCGGCGCAGCTTTACTCGGAGTTCAAGAATTTTTTCCCGGAGAACGCGGTCGAATACTTCGTAAGCTATTACGACTATTATCAGCCTGAGGCCTACGTCGCCTCCAGCGACACCTACATCGAGAAGGATTCTTCGATCAACGAGGAGATCGAGCGCATGCGCATCGCGACGGCCAGTTCGCTGGTGTCGCGTCGTGACGTGATCGTGGTCGCGAGCGTGTCGTGCATCTACGGGTTGGGCTCGCCCGAAGATTTCCAGGCGATGCGCATCCCGCTGCGGAAGGGCGAGGCACTGGGGCGCGAGGTGTTGCTCCAACGGCTGGTGGACAATCTTTACGAGCGAAACGACTACGAGTTGAAGCGCGGCAGCTTTCGCGTGCGCGGCGACGTCGTGGACATCATGCCGGCCTATCTGGAACTCGGCTTGCGCGTGGAGTTCTGGGGCGAGGAGATCGAGGCGCTGAGCGAGTTCGATCCGACGACGGGCACGACCACGCGACCGCTGGAGATGTTCGATCTCTATCCGGCGACGCAATACGTCGCGAGCAAGGACAAGCTCGGGCGCGCCATCGGTGAGATCAAGGCGGAGCTGGACGAACGCGTGGCGTTTTTTGAGAAAAACGGGCAGTTTCTGGAGGCGCAGCGCATTCGCATGCGGACGAACTACGATCTCGAAATGCTTCAGGAGATGGGTTTCTGCAATGGCATCGAGAACTACTCGCGCATCATTGCCGGACGAAAGGCGGGCGAGCGGCCCATCTGTCTCGTGGATTTTTTCCCGAAGGATTTCATCCTGATGGTGGACGAAAGCCACGTGACCATCCCGCAGATCGGCGGGATGTCGAATGGAGACTTCGCCCGGAAATCGAACCTGGTTAACTTTGGCTTCCGGCTGCCGTCGGCGCTGGATAATCGCCCGCAGACGTTTGCGGAGTTTCGCTCGATCACGGAGCAGACGCTGTTCGTGTCGGCGACGCCGGCGAAGTTTGAGATTGAGAATTCGGCGGTGGTGGCGGAGCAGGTGATCCGGCCGACGGGGCTGCTCGATCCGCAAATCGTGATTCATCCGACGAAGGGGCAGGTCGAGCACCTGATCGGCGAGATCAAGCGGGCGACGGCCAAGGGCGAGCGCGTGCTGGTGACGACGCTGACCAAGCGGCTGTCGGAGGATCTCACGAGTTTTATGCGCGAGGCGAAAATTCGCGTGGAGTATCTGCACTCGGACATCGACGCGATCGAGCGCGTGGAAATTTTAAGAAATCTGCGGCTGGGGAATTTTGACGTGCTGGTGGGAATCAATCTCTTGCGCGAAGGGCTCGATCTGCCGGAAGTCGCGTTGGTGGCGATTCTCGATGCGGACAAGGAAGGGTTTTTGAGGAGTGAAACTTCGCTCATCCAGACGGCAGGACGCGCGGCGCGGCATGAGGACGGACGGGTGATTTTCTATGCGGACAAGATCACGGATTCGATTCGGAAGACGCAGGAGGTGACGTTGGCGCGCCGTGAGAAACAGATCGCCTACAACCTGGAGCACGGGATCACGCCGCGCAGCGTGAAGCGGTCGGCGCAGAGCAGTCTGCAAGTTTACGATGGCAGCGGAGAAAAGGCCGAGGAAGCCGGTGCGCTGGCCGAGGGGAGCGACGAGGACGTGAAGGCGGTGATCGCGGAGCTGGAAGACGAAATGGCGGAGGCGGCGGGCAAGCTGGAGTTTGAGCGGGCGGCGTTGCTGCGGGATCAGATCGAGGCGTTGAAATCCGGCGACTATCGGAAGGCGGCGAAGGCGGGTTCCAAGGGCGCGGCGTATCCGAAGCGCGGGCGAGGGGCGGGGAACTTCAAGAAGGCGCGGTGAGTGCCGTCAAACGTGATGGCCATTGATAGCGCAGATCGGTGCTGACCGGGCGCGACTGGTTCGTTTTGTGAAGAGTGAGCCAGTGAAGCGCATTCGGGCAGTTTTTGCTTTGCGTGCATAGTGGGAGCCGCAATTCTTAAGGGCATGGTCAAACAGGTGCAGGCGATTGAGGAGGCGGAGCGCGCTGGCTTCGATCTCAGCCTTGTGGACGAAAGCTTGAAGCTCACCCACGAAGAGCGGGCACTTCAGCATGACCAAGCCCTCGCCCTTGTCTTAGAATTCGATCAACTGCGTCGCGAACGAAATGCAAAGTTTGAGTCAACTGCTCCAGCGACTCGCTGATTCGGGCGTCGAGTTCGTGATCATCGGTGGCTTTGCGGGAGTCCTGCATGGCTCCGCCCTTGTCACTCGCGATCTGGATATTTGCGCCGTGCTTACTCCGGAGAACGTTGAGCGCTTGCGCGAGGCGCTCCGTGACTTGCATCCGAAGCATCGGATGACTCCACAGGCACTGTCGTTTTTACAGGTGCCTAAGCCGGGGGAGAGGGTTAATAATCTTTATCTCCGAACCGACTGGGGAGTGGTCGATATTCTTTCTTCAGTTCTTGGGCTGGGTGATTTTGGAGAACTCCGAAAGAACGCCGAGGAAATCGAGATTGGGGGTAAACGGTGTCGCCTTATCGGACTCGAGGACTTGATAAAAGCCAAGGAGGCGATGGGGCGCGAAAAAGATACCCTGGCGGCCAAGGAATTGAGGGCGATAGCAGCTAAACGTGTTTAAGCCACCCTCGGATTGCCGTTAAGCTGAGGAGCGTTGCAGATCACGCCCACTCGGGCGGGTTTTGGAGGTTGGGCTTGAGCACGCCGATGCAGGGGAGGTTTCGGTAGCGTTCGGCGAAATCGAGGCCGTAGCCGACGACAAATTTGTCGGGAATCTGGAAGCCTACGAAATCGGCCTCGAACTCGACTTCACGGCGGCCGCGTTTGTCGAGGAGCACGCAGGTGCGGAGGCTCGCGGGGTTGAGTTTCCGGATCATGTCCACGACGACGGAAAAGGTTTTTCCGGTGTCTAGGATGTCGTCGATCAGGAGCACGTGGCGGTTGCTGATGTCGAGGGTGAGGCTTTGGAGGAGCTGGGGCTTGCCGTGCGACTTCGTATCGTTGCGGTAGCTGGCGATGCGGATGCAATCCAGACGGATGGGATTGGGAATCTCGCGGAGCAAATCGGCGGTGAAGAGGATCGCGCCGTTGATGATGGAGACGACGGTGATCTCTTCGTTGCCATAGGAGGCGGCGATCTCGGCACCGAGTTTCTTGACGCGTTTTTTGATCTCGGTTTCCGACACGAGCACGGTTTCAAGATCGGCGTGAAGCGGGAAGGAGGTGGCCTTGGGCATAGATGAAGCGTGTTTGTGCCCAGCGAAACGAATCAGGGCAAGGGGTTCGTGGCAGGGGCATGCAACTTTTACAGGGTGTCGCCGTTGACTTAACGGGAGGCGAAATCTTGGTTCTTCTTCGCACGCAAACGGTCTCGCTGCGCATGATCTCCATACGAATCGAAAATCTCACGAAGCGGTTCGGAACCACGGTGGCATTGCGCAATCTCGATCTGGTGATCGAACCGGGCGAGCTGTTCTTCCTGCTGGGGCCGAGCGGTTGCGGGAAAACGACGCTGCTGCGCAGCATGGCGGGCTTTTACATCCCGGAGGAGGGAAGGATTTTTTTGGGGGACGAGGACGTGACGCGGCTGGCACCGCATAAACGGAACACGGGGATGATGTTTCAGAGCTACGCGCTCTGGCCGCATATGACGGTGGCGGAGAACGTCGCCTTCGGGCTGGAGGAGCGCAAGGTGCCGCGCGACGAGATCAAGCGCCGCGTGGGCGAGGCGCTCGAATCGGTGCGCATGGACACCTATGCCGCGCGCAAGCCGAACCAGTTGTCAGGTGGTCAGCAGCAGCGGGTGGCGTTGGCGCGCGCGCTGGTGATCCGTCCGCGCTGCCTGTTGCTGGACGAGCCGTTGTCCAACCTCGACGCGAAGCTGCGGTTGGAGATGCGCATGGAAATCCGCCGGGTGTGCAAGGAGTTCAAGCTCACGACAGTTTATGTTACGCACGACCAGAAGGAGGCGCTCTCGATCTCGGATCGCATGGCGATCATGGAGAGCGGGAATATTTTGCAGGTGGGTTCGCCGCGCGAAGTCTATCGGCGGCCCAAGCGGAAGACGGTGGCGCATTTCATCGGGGAAACAGATTTCATCGAAGGACGCGTGCTGGGAATAGACGGCGAGTTTACCGTGGTGGAAACAGGCATCGGGCGGTTTCACGGCGTCTTGGGCGATGCGGACAGCAAGGCGGTGGCGGGCGATGCGGTGACGTTGTCGGTGCGGCCCGAGTGCTGGACGCTCGGACACGAAGCGCGCCCGCATAACACCGTGCGCGGGCGGATCGGCGAGGCGGTCTATCTGGGCGAAGTCGCCCAATATGATTTTATAAGCGACGGAGTGACGTTGAAAATCTACGAGCTGAATCCGCGATTTTTGGGGGCGTCGGCGGAGGCGGGTGAGCTTGTCGCCAGCGTGGAGCCGCAGGATGTCGTGGTGTTGACGGCGTGATCGAGGAGGACGTGATCGATGTTGAAAACGGCGATCATCCTAGTGCTGCTGGCGCTGACACTGGCGCTGCCGTTTGCGCTGCGACCGAAACAGGAGGCGGCGACGCGAGCGGACGACACGATTGTCATCATCACGCCGCACAACGAGGCGATCCGGGAGGAGTTCGCGCGGGGTTTCGGGCGCTGGTATAAGGAGCGCACGGGCCGCACGGTGATGATCGATTGGCGGCTGATCGGCGGGACGTCGGAGATCGCCCGCTACATCAACGGCGAATACGTCGCGTCGTTTGAGAATTATTGGGTCAACACGCTGCACCGGCCGTGGAGCAACGAGGTGCTGACGGCGTTCGCCAACGGGAAGCTGGCGGGCGACGCCTCGGCGGAGGCGAGGGAAGCGCGGGCGGTGTTTCTCGCGTCGAGCGTGGGCAGCGGCCTCGATCTTTTTTTTGGGGGCGGGGCTTATGATTTTGCGAGTCAGGCGCAGGCGGGTCGCATCGTTGACAGCGGCATCATCAAAAAACACCCGGAGTGGTTTACGGATGCAGTGATCCCGCGGACGTTTGCAGGCGAGGAGTATTGGGACAAGGAGGGGCGCTGGGTGGGGACGGTGCTCAGCTCGTTTGGCATCGTGAGCAACCGGGATTCGTTGCGCAGGCTGGGCATCGCGCAGGCGCCGGTGCGGTGGGAGGATCTGCGCGATCCGCGCTGGTTTGGGGAGCTGGCGCTGGCCGATCCGACGAAGAGCGGCTCGATCAACAAGGCGTTTGAAAACGTCGTCCAGCAACAGATGCAGAAGCGGCTGCTGGAGCTGCAGGCGGCCAAGCCGACGGCGAAACCGGCCGAGTTGGAAAAGCAGGCGGTGCAGGAAGGCTGGCGAGAAGGGCTGCGATTGCTTCAGGCCATCGGAGCGAACGCACGGTATTTTACGGACTCGGCGCAGAAGGTGCCGATCGATGTGGCGGCGGGGGATTGCGCGGCGGGGATGTGCATCGATTTCTACGGGCGGCAGCAGCAGGAGGCGGTGCGGCGACGCGGGGCGGACGACCGCCTGAGCTATGTTACGCCGACGGGCGGGGCGGTTGCGTCGGTCGATCCCATCGCACTCATGCGGGGCGCGCCTCATCGCGAGGCGGCGGTGGCGTTCATCGAGTTCACGCTGTCGATGGAGGGGCAGAGGCTCTGGAACCAGCGGGCGGGCACGCCGGGCGGCCCGGCGTATTTCGCGTTGCGGCGGCTGCCGGTGCGGAAGGATTTTTATGCGTTGGACGGGATCGCGGCGTTGCGGAGCGATCCTGACGAGCTGCCGTATGCGCCGCAGGAGCGACTCATCTACCGGCCGCAATGGACGGGGCGGCTTTTTCGGGAGCTGGCGTTTGTGGTGCGCGTGATGTGCCTGGACACACAGCCGGAATTGAAAAGGGCTTGGCGTGCGTTGGCCGATGCGGGGATGCCGCCGGAGGCGCTGGCGGTGTTTCAGGATATGTCGGCGGTGGACTACGATGCCGTGAGCGGACGGATCAAGGCGGCGCTCGCATCGAAAAACCGGGTGGATGAAATCAATCTGGCGAGCGAGCTGGGCGGAGAGTTTCGCCGACAATACCTGAAGGCGGCGGAACTGGCGGCGCAGGCGAAGTAAGGCGCGCTACCAAGCCGCGATGGCTTGGACGAAGGAGGGCTGCTCGGTGGCGCTGAAGAAGGATGTGCCGGCGACAAAACTGTCGGCTCCGGCGTTGCGACATTCGAGGCCGGTGGCGAGGTCGATGCCGCCGTCAACTTCGAGACGGAAGGAGAGGGCGCGTTCCGTGCGCCAGTGGTCGATCT
>JAHFTG010000351.1 GCA_023269455.1 Opitutaceae bacterium
GGGCCGACCCACACGCCGCCGTGGCGCGGCACGGTCAGCGTCTCGCCCCCCACGCGCAGGCGGCCCGTGCCTTCCAGCACGAAATAAAACTCCTCCGCGCGGATGTGCTTGTGCAGCGTATTGGCGCTCCGGGGTGGCAGCCGCCAGAGCCGCGCGCCCATGTTCTCGCTGCCGGTGCGCTCCAGATAATCCGCATTGGGAATGCGCATCAGGTTGGAAGGACGCCAATGGAGGTCGTCGGGCTTGATGAGATGGTAACTTGGGAGGGGGTTCATGGAAAACCGGATTGGGGCGCGGGCCGCATCTCGGCAACATCCAAACCCGTAGCGAGCCACGAAACGATGGGCGCACGGTGAGGAACTCGCGAATACAACACTGCGCGCCTCGTCCGATTGATCGATGCTTAGGCGTTCACCGCATGTTTTAGAGGGAGCGTTTGGGGCATAGTCATGTCGGTCACGTTATGACGATATCCCAGCCTTAGATGTTTAGTCCCTGTGAGAGGTGGTGTGAAACACGTCAAGGTGCCAAAATCACAAACATTATGGGACAAATATTACACGACTGCACCCGCACGACGGCGTGCGGTGCGTCGGACGATCCAACATAGTCAAGAGAGCCTGATCGTGCTGGCCAAACGTTACGACATCAACCCGAAGACGGTGAGCAAATGGATCTAGCTCACGGCAGATAGTCGGTGGTCATCGCTTGCTGGACGGTGACTTTGCCTTTGGGGAGGATGCCGAGGTCTTCGAGTTGCTGGATCTGGGTGGCGAAGCGTTTTTCGGTGATGCGGCCGATGTTGGCGGAACTGGCACCGGGGCCGCGGCCGGTGACGAGTTCGCCGTCGATGATCATTTTGCGGGAGAACATCATGAAGTCGTCGGTGTTTTCGGGGTTGGCTTGCTTGAGGAGTTCGTGGGCGGGCGCGGGGTCGTTGGCGATGTAGTCCACCCAGCCGTGGATGTAGGCGCGCATGAAGGCGCGGACTTGGTCGGGGTGCGCGGCGGCCCAGGTTTTGTTGGCGACGAGCACGGTGTAGGCGTCGAAGCCTGCGTCCCAGGCGTAGAGGAACCTGGGCATCTCACCGCCGGCTTTGATGATGTGGTAGGGTTCGGCGATGTAGTAGCCTTGCTGGATGAGGTTTTTGTCGGCGACGAAGTTGGCGACGGAGTAGTTTTGGGGGACGAGTTGGAAATCGATGCCGTATTTTTTTCTGAGATACGGGAGGAAGGCCCATTCGGGGCGGGCCATGATGGTCTTGCCGGCGAGGTCTTCGAAGCGGGTGACGGGGTTTTCCTCGTGGAGCATGAGGACGGACGGGTCGTTCTGGAAGACAGCGCCGATCTGGATGACGGGGATGTCCTGGGCGATGGCGAGGAGGGTGTTGGTGCTGTCGCCCTGGCCGATGTCGGCCTGGCCGGTGGCGAGCTTCTGCATGACGAAGGCGTTGGGGCCGCCGGGGATGATTTGGACGTCGAGGCCGGCGTCTTTGAAGTAGCCTTTGGCCTGGGCTTGGTAGAAGCCGCCGTGTTCGGGTTCGGCGACCCAGTCGAGCTGGACGGTGATCTTAAACGGGGCGGCGGGGGCCGAGGAGACGGGGGCGTTTTTTTTGGCGCAGCCGGGGAGGGCGAGGGCGGCGGTCGCGAGGAGGGCGAGGAGACGGGGTGAGCGTTTCATGGGAGAGGGGGGAGTTTAAGGATTTTCCACTGAGGGCTCGAATGGGAAATCCCGGAATTTTAGACAGGATGAACAGGATGGACGGGATACGATCCAAGGGGCGGTTTCCATGATCCCGTAAATCTTGTTCATCCTGTCGATTTCAGGGATCAGAGGGATTGGGTTGTTTCGCGGGTGCGGTAGGCGGCTTGGAGGTCGCGGGTGAAGGGTTGGGGGATGACGAGCGTGCGGTCGTCGATGCGGCTGACGGGCATGACGCCGAGGAGGGCGTTGGTCACAAAAACTTCCGGGGCGGCGAGGAGGTCGGCGGTCGTGATAACAGCTTCGCGGGCGCGGGCGTAGCCGAGGAGGGAGAGGACTTGGGCGCGGGCGATGCCGGGGAGCGGGCCGCTGGCGAGCGGGGGGGTGAGGGCGACGCCGTCGCGGACGATGAAGAGGTTGGTGCCCGCGCCTTCGATGACGGTGCCGTTGGTGTCGATGAAGAGGGCTTCGTCGTGGCCGGCGGCGAGGGCGGCGCGGCGGGCGCGGATGTTTTCGAGGTAGTTGAGGGTTTTGTGTCCGCTGAGGCCGGAGACGCGCTGGCCGGTGGGGCGGGTTTGCAGGCGGAAGCCGCGGGTGTAGGTCTCGGGGGAGTAGAGGAATTCGCGGGTGGTGATGAGTTCGCCGATGGTGTCGCCGTTGTTGAAAACGGTGAGTTTGGCGCTGCCGTTTTTGACATCGGTGGCCTTGATGATCTTGGCGAAGCGCTCGCGGAGTTTTTCTAGGGGGAGTTTGTAGGGGAGGTCGAGGGCGTGGGCGCTGGCGGTGAGGCGGGCGTGGTGGGCGGCTAGGAAGAGGGGGCGGCCGGCCTGGATTTTTATCGTTTCAAAGAGTCCGTGGCCGTAGAGGAAACCTTCGTTCTGGGGGGAGATGCGGGCGAAGAAGCTGGAGCGGAGCTTGCCGTCGAGCATGACTTTGACGTCGGAGATGATGGGCATGGATGGTGGGCGGGAAAGGAGTCGGAATTAAGGAGGTCGGAGG
>JAHFTG010000352.1 GCA_023269455.1 Opitutaceae bacterium
AATCACCACCATGGTTGATCGCATCGACGCCTCCCAGGCATCCATCCGGAAACTAGAAGAGCAGCGCACCAGCCTGCACTCCACCCTCCAATCCATCTCAACCGGCACCGCCGAAACCCTCCAGCTTGTCGGTCGCGTCTATAACGATCCTACCGCCGACACGCTTGCCCAGCTTGAGGATAGCCAGACCAAGTGCCTCGCCCAATACCACACCGATCAAGCCACCCTCACCGAGGTCACCTCAAAACTAGGCCTCAAATGGATAGATGACGCCATCCACCAACTCCTCGGCAATCTCGCCGCCACCAACGACGGCATCGTCGTCCAAGTGAACCGGCTCGTAGCGATCCGCAGCACCCTCACCCAGGCGGAGACATCGTTGAATCAAGCACTCTCCATCGAAACGGCTGTCGAAAAGACCTCCACCCAACACTTCTTTGAAAACGAGAAATCCCAGGCCGACGCCATCGTCTCCATCGTGTCGTCCGCCCGGCGCACCGCAACGATCATCACCCTCGTCGTAGTCGTGCTCGCCCTCGGCGTAGCCCTCTTCTTTACCGAAAACATCTCCCTCCCGATCCGACGCGTGATCTCCTCTCTCAGTGCCGGTGCCGATCAGGTGGCGGCGGCCGCAGACCACGTTTCATCCTCCAGCCAGACTCTCGCGAAAGGCGCCAGCCATCAGGCCGTCTCTCTCGAGGAGGCCAACGCCGTTCTCGAAGAACTCGGCGACATGACCCAACGCAATGCCACCCTCTCACATCAGGCTCAAACCGCCGTCTCCCAGATACGCGCATCCGCGACCGCCGGCGGCACTCATATCGCCTCGGTGGTCGATGCAATGGCCGCCATAGAGGTATCCGGGGCCGGCATCGCCAAGATTCTCAAAACCATCGACGAAATCGCCTTCCAGACCAACATTCTTGCCCTCAATGCCGCCGTCGAAGCGGCCCGCGCCGGCGAAGCCGGGCTCGGCTTTGCCGTCGTCGCCAACGAAGTTCGCTCCCTCGCCCAACGCTGCACACAGGCCGCCCGTGAAACCGCTGTGATGATAGAGGGAGCCAGCTCCAAAAGCATCCATGGCTCCAAAGTCACCGGCGAAGCCGCAAAAAGCTTCTCCACCATTCAAGGCCAAATCAAGGAACTCGAGGGACTCATCATCGAAATCACCTCCGCCTCCGAACGCCAAGACCAGGGACTCCAAGGCATCAAGGCCTCCGTCTCCCAGATAGATACCATCACCCAATCCGCCGCCGCCAGTGCCGAGGAAACCGCCGCCGAAGCCGAAGAACTCAGCAGTCAATCTATCATAATGCATGAAAACGTCGGAGAACTCGTCCGCCTTGTAGAGGCGCCCCGATCCCTCAAGTCCTAGGGCAGTTCAAAGAAAATTGTAGCCGGGGCCGAATCAAAGGAGCACGCCCGGCACGGGCGTGGCCACACGCGACAACTAAACGGCCATAGTTTTATTTGAACCGATCTAAACCGTGTCCATGCAGTCGAAAGGGAGAGTAGCGGGGTAAGCAGACGGACTTGCCGTTCCCATTGTTGACCTTGCCCAGCCAGAGGCACACCTTGGCCCTCCCCTTAATGGCCGACTTTCTCGATAACACGCCCTCCGACTCCAAACGCTGCGAACGCGCCTTCCTCGTAGGCGTGCAAACCCACGACATGGCCGACGGCGAGGGCGACGAGCTGCTCACCGAGCTGGTCGAGCTCGTGGAAAATCTCCGCATCGCCGTCGTCGGCAAAGTCCTCGTCAAACTCCGCACACCCACGCCCGCCACGCTCCTAGGCAGCGGCAAGACCGAGGAAATCATCGCGCAGGCAAAGGAGCTCAACGCCGACCTCATCGTCTTCGACGACAGCCTCTCCCCCGCCCAGCAGCGAAACTGGGAAAAAGCCTCCGAACTCGCCGTGATCGACCGCGAAGAAGTGATCCTCGACATCTTCGCCGACCGAGCCAGCACCCGCGAAGCCGTCCTCCAGGTCGCGCTCGCGCGCATGCAATATTCGTTGCCCCGCCTCACCCGCGCCTGGACCCACCTTTCGCGTCAACGCGGCGGCGGTGGCGGCGCCGGCATGGGCGGCGAAGGTGAAACCCAGCTCGAACAGGATCGTCGTCTCGTCAACGACCGCATCACGCGCCTCAAACGCGAGCTCCTCGACGTCCGCAAACAGCGCGGCGTCCAGCGCCATAAACGCCAGCGCGTGCCCATCCCCACCGCCGCCATCGTCGGCTACACCAACGCCGGCAAATCCTCGCTGCTCAACGCCCTCACCGGCGCGCACGTCCTCGCCGAGGACAAGCTCTTCGCCACACTCGACCCGACCACGCGCCAGCTCCAGTTGCGCGGCAACCAAAAGCTCCTCGTGACCGACACGGTCGGCTTCATCCGCCGTCTGCCGCACGGCCTTGTCGAAGCGTTCAAAGCCACGCTCGAAGAGGCGTTGGTCGCCGATTTTTTGATTCACGTTCTCGACATCACCACGCCCAACCTCGCCGCCCATCACGCGACGACCCTCGGCGTGTTGAAGGAGCTCGCGGCGGACAACAAACGCATCCTCACCGTCTTCAACAAAGTCGATGCGGCGAGCGAGGCCGACATCAACCGCGCCCTCCTGCTCGTCCCCGACGGCCTGCTCATCAGCGCGCATACCGGCCGCAATCTCGACAGCCTGGTTGACCACTGCATCGA
>JAHFTG010000353.1 GCA_023269455.1 Opitutaceae bacterium
CCTCGGGGCTGGTAGGGCGGGCGCTGATTCCATTTTTGCAGACGCAGGGGCACGCCGTGAAGAGGCTGGTGCGCCGGCCGGTGCGGGCGGCGGATGAGGTTTACTGGAATCCGTCGGCGGGCGAACTCGCCCCAGAGGCGATGCGAGGGGTGGATGTGGTCGTGAATCTCGCCGGTGCGGGCATCGCGGATGCACGCTGGTCGGCGGCGCGTAAGGATGAAATTCTGCGCAGCCGCGTGGACAGCACGCGCACGCTGGTGCAGGCGATGGGCGCGCTGACGCGGGCGCGTCCGTTTGTTTTTATTTCGGGATCGGCCACGGGGTTTTATGGTTCGCGCGGCGAGGAGGTTTTAACCGAAGACTCGGCGGGCGGCGCGGGTTTTCTGGCCGGGGTGTGCGCGGCGTGGGAACACGAAGCGGTGGCGGCCGAGGCGCTCGGCGTGCGTGTGGTGCGGTTGCGCACGGGCGTGGTGCTCACGCCGGCGGGCGGCGCGCTGGCGAAGTTGCTGCCCGCGTTTTTGGCGGGGGCGGGCGGGCGGCTGGCGAACGGGAAGGCGTGGATGAGCTGGATCGCCATGGATGATCTGGTGGGCGCGATCTATCATGCGGTGCTGGACCGGCGTTGCGTCGGCGCGGTGAACGCGGTGGCGCCGGAAGCGGTGACGAATGCGGAATTCACCCGCGTGCTCGCGCGCGTGCTGCGGCGTCCGGCGATCCTGTCGGTGCCGGGCTTCGCGTTGAAGGCGGTGTTTGGCGAAATGGCCGAGGAGACGTTGCTGGCGGGCGCGCGGGCCGTGCCGAAAAAATTGCAGGCGGCGGACTACGCGTTTCGTTACGAAAAGCTGGAGGGCGCGTTGCGCCATGTGCTCGGTCGCGCACGTTGAAAGCGTCTCTCACTGAATATGACTCATACGACGGTGATCATGGGGGGCATCTCGGGCTTGCTGCTGGCGCGAAGTCTGCGGGCGAGTGGAGTAACCGTGGTCGTGCTGGAGAAAAGTCGCGGTTACAGCGGGCGCATGGCGACGAAGCGGGCAGGGGCACGACATGACCTGACTCTCCGCAGCGGCGCATGATCGGGAGCAACGGGATTACGGTGGTGGTTCATGGGTGGGTGGACCCATGAAAAAATAGGGGTTAACCCTAGGAGGATAGATAACCCTACCCATACTCCCTAGGTTAAGGATGGGGTTAAGGGTGAGGGAACGGGGCAAAGGAGATGAGGATACCACTCTCTACTCTCGAAACCTTCCGCCTGCTATCTTGAGGCCATGAAAACGGCCAATCTCCTGAAGAGCTTGCTCCTCGCATCCGGAAGTTTCGTTTTCACGGTATTGGCCGGTGCGGCGGAAAATCCCCGCTCGGGTGAGACGATGCTGGCAGCCCTCAACGATGCCCATGCGCTGGTCGCCCACCGCGCCGATTTCAAAGTGCTGCGGGTTGAGGGGAATTCGATGCTGCCGTTTTTTGGCAACGGTGCCGTTCTGGTGGTGAAGGCCATGGCGGCCGAGAAACTCAAGGTTGGCATGGTGGTGGTTTACACCAATCGCTTCAACGAGACCGTGGCTCACCGTCTGGTTGCCTCGACCGCCGCCGGTTGGGAAGTGAAGGGCTACAACAACGCCACGGCCGACAGCACCATGGTCACGGATGCGAATCTCATCGGCGTGGTGTATGTGACGTTCCATTCGGACGCTCGGATTGATACCCCGATGCTGGCGGCGGTTTCCTCGGGAGCTTCGCTTGCGCTGGCGGCTCCTGCGCGTTGAGGGTGATTGGCTCGCGACCCGTGTGATGGGCGCGGGGATAAAATCAGCTTTCAATCAACAGGCTGCGGGGTAACGTGAGGAGTTTATGTCAAAAACCCTCATCATTCTTAAACCCGACTGTCTCCAGCAAAAACACGTAGGAAACGTGTTCGACCGTTTCGAGAAAGCCGGTTTTGAAATCATCGGCACCAAGATGATCCGCCTCACCCCGGAACTCTTGCGCGCGCATTACGCGCACGTGGCCGACAAGCCTTTTTATCCCGAGATCGAAGCTTTCATGAGCTCGCGCCCCGTGATCGTCATCGGCCTCCAAGGCGAAGACGTCGTGGCCAAGATCCGCGATCTCCTCGGGCCGACCGATTCCCGCAAGGCCCCCAAGGGCACTATCCGCGGCGACTTCGGCACCGAGATGATGAAGAACGTCGTCCATGCTTCCGACAGCGACGAAAACGCCCGCATCGAGCTGGCCCGCTTCTTCAAGCCCGAGGAAATCTTCGGCTGAGTCTGGCAGCGGACTCCCATTCGATAATGTTGTGCGATTTTCGCGCAGCAAAAGGCCGTCCGGGGAAACCGGACGGCCTTTTTTTGAAGTGATGCCCCCACGGGGAGACTTTCTGAGAGGGAAGCGGGGGCCGTTGGCTGGTTCCAGTCGTCCCGTTCTCCAATCCCACGATATTTCCGAGAAGGGGAGATTGGAAACAATCATGGCATAAGGGAAGAAGAGCGACGGCTAGGCCATCGCAACATCACACCATCCCGGCACCATCAGCCGTCCTTGTGAATCATTCATTCGGTCATGAAATGAGGCATGCCCGGCCCGTCAATTACAGTCCTGCGACTCTACGATGCGCATTTTTACCCTAGTTGGGGCCGCCGAGCGCGTTTACAGAAACCGAGACCACGCGCACCCGGATTCAATGACTACGCCC
>JAHFTG010000354.1 GCA_023269455.1 Opitutaceae bacterium
TGAACAGCGCTACAAACATCCACGTCGGCACTCTCGGTGCCCCTCACATCACCAGCATCCCAAATAACACAGATTAACCTTTCTTCGGCTCCTCTTCACCTAACCGCATGAAACGCCTCCTCCTCCTCGCCGTCGCCTGCACCGCGCCCGTCAGCGCGCTCCTCGCCCAAACCGCCAACGACGTCATCATCGACCGCGTCCAGCAAGGCACTCCGCCCCCCGCGCCCGCCGCCCCCGCCTCGAACGCCGCCAAAGACGAAAAAGGCGACCTCGACGGCGGCACCCAGCGCCTCGCCGAGACCCGCAAGCTGCCCTTCAAGCTCACCGTCAGCTACGACCTCCAGGTTTACTACACCACCAACGTCTTCCTTACGCCCCACGACACCGTCGAGGCCGTCATCGTCGCCAACACTCTCGCCACCAGTGCCGAGTTCAACAGCTTCGCCGTCGGCCAGACATTGGTGACCCCCACCGTCGGCCTCGTGTATCAACGCTACAACCACGCCCTCGGCACCGGCGACCAGGCACGCAAGAACCTCGATTTCGACGCCTACAGCATCCCCCTCGCCCTCCGCGTGCGCTACGGCAACAACTGGGAATTCGGCCTCGGCGTCACCGCCACCGCCGTTTACGGCCTCGAAGGCCCTCCTCGCTATGATCTCACCTACAAGGCCGTCACCACCGCCGCCTCCGTCCGCAAACTCATCAGCCTCTCGCAAAACCAGATCATCAGCTTCGGCGGCAGCATCGGTTACTCAAAAACTGACGCCCCCTCTCCGTCCGGTCCGCTCGGCTACAACGATGACCGTAACGACAAGATCGATACCACCCTCGACGCCGGTTATTATTACCTCAAAGACCGCTGGGTCTTCGGCCCCTACGCCCGCCTGACCTACTCCGATTACATGCACTACCAAGAGGGCGGCTTCACCGATGTGAACCGCGAAGACATCCTCGGCTCGCTCGGCCTCAGCGTCAGCTACAACCTCACCCCTTGGGCCGTGGCCCGCGCGACCACCAGCTACGACTGGCGCAAACCGGAAGGAAACTCCTTCGTCGATTACACCTACAAGGCCGGCAACATCGGCCTCGGCCTGAGCCTGAACGCCAGCTTCTGAAACATCGCTCCGTCGTCGCGCTCTCCGCGACTAAAAATAAAAACCGCCCGGAAGCGAAAGCTCCCGGGCGGCGTTGTTTACTGCTTTTATACTGCGACCCTCGACCGTGAGGCCGAAGTGCGCAGGTTGGACGACCACCCGTGACCGAACGCCTCTGAAAGACGTGCGGCCTGTGCGGCCGTCGCGGCTTCACGATAGGCCCCGCGATTGCCCTTGATGGGAGAACCCGTCTCACCCGCGACTTTCGTGGAGAAAGCCCGGAAGACGAATGCCCCGAGGACACTCAGCGGATGCGCGACCGTGATCGTGCGGTTGGTCTTGTTCATGGTCAGATGGAGAAGCGAAACACGAATGCTCGGCTTCTCCCGGCTGACCACGCCCGTGCCAAAGAACAGCCCCAAGAAGGCCATTTTCACCCCCCGCGTCAACTCCCTCGCCCCAATTAGAAATCTCAGCGGCATCAGCCGCTCCTCCGCTCAATCGCGGAGTCCATTGGCCGGAACCGCTCCCAGAGAATCGCCCCATTCGGCGATTCCATTAGTGGTTAAAAACTCCATGGTATTGTTTTTTCGTTCTACTTCCCAAACTTCCGCAGCGCCTTGTTGATTGCCGCCACGTCGCATCGCTCCGCGTCATATTGCGGCCCGAGCCACTCCAACCACTCGCGCCCGAGCTCCGTGTTTGGCTCTTTGATACACGCGAGCATGTCGTGATACGCCTCCACCCCGCCGCAATCCTCCGGCGGCCCCGCCCGCTCGCCCTCGATGCAGTGCGGATAAACCAGCCCCTTCTTGATCGGCACCAGTTTCTCCACGCGAATCTCCACGCGCCAGCCCTCCCCGAAGTGATAATCGTAAACCATCCCCGCACGATGCGCCATATCGAGGTCCGCCAGCGTCGTGTCGCGGTCATCTTCGATCAGATGCCCGTCGCGCTTCGCAGGATTTCCCAGCCGCAAATCCTCCAGCGTAAAAACATGCGTCTGGTAATCGAACCAGTCGAACGCCACCTGGATGGAATCGTGCAACCTCGCCAGCCACATCGTCTCCTTCACGACAAACCTCCGCCAGATGCGCGGCGTGCAGCCCGCGACGGTGAGATTCAGGACAATCGCCTGCGCCGCCGGTTTCTTCGGCCGCGAGCCCTTGCCTTCGTGAAGCGAAATCATTGCCCCACTGTCACAAAGGCTTCCGCCACGCTCAACCCCGAACCGCCGCCCAAGAATTGCGTTGAAAAAACACCCGTCCCGAACGACCGTCGCGCTTCATTTGTTTAGGCGAACCCGAGGCGTCGGGCTGAGAAGGGGACACGATCCGTCCCTAAAGTCTTCGAACCTGATGCGGTTAGCACCGTCGAAGGGAAAACGGGCCCGGCGCGCGAGCGACGGGAGCTGATCTTCCTTCCGGCGTGGCCGGCTGCGAATCCACAAGCTCCCTCCCACATGTCCTCCTCGTCCACCGAATCGCCCGCCACCGCCCACACGGTTTTCCCCGCCTCCCGCCGCGTTTACATCACCGGCAGCCGCCCCGACATCCGCGTGCCCATGCGCGAGATCACCCTCTCGCCCACCAAGCTCCC
>JAHFTG010000436.1 GCA_023269455.1 Opitutaceae bacterium
CGCCATTCCTCGGGCAGTTTCTTGACGTCTCCCCCGGTGATATTAAACGCATCGCTGCCACCTTCCCACATGCGGAAATGAATCTCCTGGCGCATGTGCGCCTTCACCGGCTTTCCGTCCACGGTCGCGGGTTCGAACACCGCCGTCTGCAAAGCAGCCAGCGCCGGTTCGTCAAACATCGGATTGCTGCTCTCGGCGACGACCGGGTTGGTCGTTTTTCCGGTCACATCCACGTCGAACTCCAGCTGCACCCGCCCCTCCAGGCGAAAGCGGCGCATCGCATAAGGATACTCCGGCTCATCCCGCTTGATGAGCTTGGGCGGGATTCGCTGCGCACTGTTGGCGGCCACCTTGGGTTCGCTGATCACCGCCATGGCCAGTTCGGCCGCGACCGGCTGGCCGCCGCGCCGCGCGGGCGCGAACTGCCATTGCTTCAAGCCGGCGACGAGGGCGGCGAGCATGTCCTCCTTTAATGGCGTTTCCGGTATCACCGACGTTATCTCCCCTTTTTCATCCAGGCTCAGCTTCACTCGCACCAGGGGTGGCACGCCCCGCGCGGTTGGCCGGTGTGGCAGCGTGACGGGTTTGACGCTGAGGAGTCGCGGTGTGGCGTCCGGCTTTTTCTCCGCCGAGCCCACCGGGTTGAAAATGACCGGCACCCAGATCGCCGCATCCACCGGCTGCCCGTGGCGCCGGGCCGGTTTCATGTCCCAATCCGGAAACTCCGCCTCCACCGCCCGCTGAAACGCCACCTCGGTTCCCGTCGCCTGCATGGTGCGCGCCTCGCCCTTGGCGCCGACATAGCGCTGGATGATGACGTAGCCGATTTCATCGGTGGCGCGCAGCTCCCTCGGATAAGCGGGGCGGAGCCGGCTTTTGGATTTGGGCATTTCATCGGGCTTCTCGTCCCCGTGATTCCAGAGGGGCTCGCCCACAATAACCTCCTGGGCCATCCCGGTCTCCGTGCTGAACAAAGCGCACACCAACAGCCCGGCGGCGCAGGCCAATCTCATGGGTATATTCATGGTAGATGCTTGGACGGCCCGGTGCCCTGGACACTGGCGCCGGAACGCCCGCTGGCAAGCCGGCTCTCCTGTGACGCGACGCGGCCTTGACCGCCCCGGCGCGGCGCCCTTTGCTCGCCAACTGCTCCCCACATCCAGTTGGGGGCGATCCTTCCCACCATGTCCAGTCCCGCCGAACCCAACCTCATGGAAGCCCTCGTGTCGCTCGCGAAGCGCCGCGGCTTCATCTACCCGTCCTCCGAAATCTACGGCGGCCTCAACGGCTTTTTCGACTACGGCCCGCTCGGCTCCGAGCTGAAGAAAAACATCCGCGACTGCTGGTGGAACGACATGGTCCGCCGCCGCGACGACATCGTCGGCCTCGAGTCCTCCATCATCATGCACCCGAAGGTCTGGGAGGCTTCCGGGCACGTCGCCGGGTTCACCGACCCGCTGGTCGACTGCAAGGTGAGCAAACAGCGGTACCGCGCGGACCAGCTGTTCTGGTCGCCGGTCACGGTTGACGGCAAGGTTGTCGGCTACGTCTCCGCGCTCGAGAGCGAGAAAACCGCCGAGGAACTCCAGGCCGCGGCGGAGTTGTTCAAGCGCAAGAAGGCCATCACCGGGACGCTCGCGCCGGTCACGCCGAAGGATTTCACCGAGGCCACCGCGGCCGAGATTCCGCTCATTCCTTCGCCCGCCACGGGTGAAGCCGGCAGCCTGACGGCGCCGCGCGCCTTCAACATGATGTTCCAGACGAACGTCGGCGCGATGACCGACGCCTCGTCCGTCGCCTACCTGCGGCCCGAGACGGCGCAGGGCATGTTCGTGGATTTCAAGAACGTCGTCGACACCACCCGCGTGAAGCTGCCCTTCGGCATCGCGCAAATCGGCAAGTCGTTCCGCAACGAGATCACGCCGCGCAACTTCATCTTCCGTTCGCGCGAGTTCGAGCAGATGGAGATGGAGTATTTCATCCACGAGGACGCCGACTGGGCCAAGTGCCACGAGGAGTGGATCACCTGGTGCGAGGACTGGCTGAAGAGCATCGGCCTGCCTGCGTCGCATCTTTCGCGCTACGCCCACCCGAAGGAGAAGCTCGCGTTCTATTCGAAGGGCACGGTGGACATCATGTTCAAGTATCCCTTCGGCGTGCAGGAGCTGTGGGGCATCGCCGCCCGCGGCAACTACGACCTCAACCAGCACGCGACCGCCAGCGGCAAACCGCAGGAGCTGTTCGACGAGGCCTCGAAGAAGAAATTCGTGCCGCACGTCATCGAGCCCGCGGTCGGCGTCGATCGCATCCTGCTGGCCGTGCTTTGCGCCGGCTACGCGGAGGAGGACGTCAAGGATGACAAGGGCAACGTCGAGAAGCGCACCGTGCTGCGTTTCTCGCCGCGCATCGCGCCGGTCAAGGTCGCCGTGCTGCCGCTGCTCAAAAACAAGGAGCAGCTCACCGGCCGCGCCCAGGCCCTCTATAAGAAGCTCCAGAAGCGCTACGCCGTGCAATACGACGACGGCGGCGCCATCGGCAAACGCTACCGCCGCCAGGACGAAGCCGGCACGCCGTGGTGCGTGACCATCGACTTCGACACGATCGAGAAGCCCGGCGACACCTTCACGCTCCGCGAGCGCGACTCGATGGCGCAGAAACGCATCACCGAGGCCGAGCTGTTTGCGCTGCTGGAAGAG
>JAHFTG010000355.1:0-572 GCA_023269455.1 Opitutaceae bacterium
TTTACTTTGCGGCGGCGAAGGCGGCGTTCGTGGGTGACGCGTTGTTTGCGGGGAGCGTGGGGCGCACGGACCTGCCGGGCGGCAGTCGCGAGGTGCTCGCAAAATCGATCACCACGCAAATCTACATGCTGCCGGATGAGACGGTGGTGTATTCGGGGCACGGAGAGATCACCACGGTGGGCGTGGAGAAGAGAAGTAATCCGTTCGTGCGCGGTTGAACGGCGATACAACCGAGCATTGGAGTTTTAACCGCCTAAGTGGAATCCGCCAATGGCCTTCATGGTTGAGCGGAGTCGCGCCCGATGCCGCGGGATGCTTACTTTGAACGGAGAGGATGGTATTTTCTCGTTTGTCATTTCGCGGGCGGCGCGGGATGAACAACGGGACTTGATGACGGAATCCACCCAAGACGAAATTTTCATGCGCCGGGCGGTCGAGCTGGCGCGTCAAGCCTGGGGGCAGACGCATCCGAATCCGCTGGTGGGCGCGGTGATCGTCGAGGACGGAGCGGTCGTGGCAGAAGGGTTTCACGCGAAGGATGGCGGCCCTCACGCCGAGCGCGTGGCGCTGGC
>JAHFTG010000355.1:588-2670 GCA_023269455.1 Opitutaceae bacterium
ACGGGGGCGTGTTGTGACGCGATCCGCGCGGCGGGCATCCGGCGGGTGGTGGTGGGGGCGACCGATCCCAATCCGGCGCACGCTGGCCAGGGTTTCGAGGTGCTGCGCGCCTCGGGCGTGGAAGTCGTGAACGGGGTGCTGGCCGGCGAATGCGCCGATCTGAATCTGATCTTCAACCACTGGATCGCGCACCGCACGCCGCTGCTCGCGGCCAAGGTGGCGGTGACGCTCGACGGCAAGATCGCCTGCCGAACCGGTGAATCGAAGTGGATCACGGGTGAGGCGGCGCGCGCGGATGTGCATCACTGGCGGCGTTATTTCCCGGGGATCGCGGTGGGCGCGATGACGGTGATCAAGGACAACCCGCGACTGACAGCGCGTCTGGCGGACGGAGAGGAGTGGTGTCCGCACCGGTTCGTGTTCGACGGCTTGCTGCGCACGGTCACCGACAAGAATCTGCCGCAGGTTTATACCGATGCGCATCGTGAGCGCACCATCGTGGTCACGACGGCGAGCGGCGGCATGGGCTATGTGCGCAAGCTCCGTGATCTGGGCGTGACGGTGTGGGTGATGGAGACGCCGACGCAGCGGGTAAACTTTGCCGATTTCCGCAAACGCTGCGCGGAGGAGAAAATCACGGGGGTTTATTTTGAGGGCGGCGCGCAGCTCATCAGCGAGCTGATCCGGGCGAAGCAGCTCGACTACCTGTTCAGCTACCGTGCGCCGGTGTTGTTTGGCGACGACAAGGCCAAGGCGGTTTTCGGCGGGCTGCGTCCCGAGCGCGTCGATCAGGCGGTGCGGTTGGCCGATGTCCGTCAAGAGACCTTTGGTGACGACGCGCTGACGCGCGGTCGTGTGGTGTATCCCGAAACCCTTTTGTTGGATGAAACTGCATTTAGCCTCCGGTAACGCGCACAAGGCGCAGGAAATGAACGCGCTGGCCGCCGCCAGCGGGCTCGCGGTCGAGATCATCTCGGCCAGAAGCGTGGGCGGCATGCCGCCGGTCGAGGAGGACACGGGGACGTTTATCGGCAACGCGCGCAAGAAGGCGCTCGCGCTCAAGGCCAAGCTGCCTCCCGAGGCGTGGGTGCTGGCGGACGACAGCGGAGTGTGTGTCGATGCGTTGGACGGTGGGCCCGGGGTGGAAAGCGCCTACTTCGCTGGGCCGCAGGGCGACAGCGCGGCGAACCTGCGCAAGCTCGTCGAAGTCATGCGCGGGGTGCCGGAGGAGAAGCGCGGGGCGTCTTTTGTCTGTGTGCTGCTGCTGGCGGGGCCGGGCGGGGTGGAGGCGGTGTTTGAAGGGCGTTGCACGGGGCGGTTACTCGACGAGCCGCGCGGCGGGACAGGGTTCGGCTACGATCCGTTGTTCGTGCCCGAGGGTTATGCGCAGAGCTACGCCGAGTTGGGCGAGGACATCAAAAATATTATCAGCCACCGGGCGCAGGCGTGGGCTTTGCTGGTGGAGTGGAACAAAATGGCCGCCATCGCATCATGAGGTTTTTATTCCGTGACGACTTAGAGAAGACTGGTGTTCGCGGGGAGCGGGGCTTTGCGGTGATTCTTACGATGCTGTTTCTCATCATCGCAGGAATAGGGGCGCTGCATCATGAGTTTTGGCGGGACGAGGCGCAGGCCTGGCTCATCGCGCGGGACGTGCCCACGCTGTCGGCGTTGCTGGAGCAGGCTCATTACGAGGGGGCGCCGCCGTTGTGGAGTCTGATGTTGCGCCCGCTGGCGTTGCTCGCGCCGGGTTGGCCCGGGGCGATGCAAGTGCTCACCTGGGCGCTGGCGGGCATGACGGTGTTTGTTTTTGTGTGGTTCGCGCCGTTCAGCCGCATCCACAAGATTCTGATCCTCGGGAATTATTATCTGCTGTTTCAATACGGCATCGTCTGCCGCAACTACCTGCCTGCGATATTATGCCTGTCCATCGCGTGCGTCCTTTACCCGACGGCGCGGCAGCGGCCGTGGGGCTTTACGCTGGCGTTGCTGGGCGCGGGCTTCGCGAGTGTTCACAGTCTGATCGTGGCGATGGCGTTGGGGGCGAGTTTTTGGCTGAGCCTGGGATGGAGTGCGTGGCGA
>JAHFTG010000081.1:0-7107 GCA_023269455.1 Opitutaceae bacterium
TGATCAGCCCAAGCTTCACCATGAACGGCACCTTGAAACAATTCAGCAGAAGGAAAAACACCGCGCCCGTGCCCACGTATTCCATCTTCGGCAGTCGCATCGCCAGCAGGTAGATCGCCATGAGCGGCCCCGCCGCATTCGCCACCAGCGTGGTGAATCCGGCCAGCACGCCCACCGTCGGCGCAAACCACGCGCCATGCTCGGTGATCTCTCCCGGCTTCGCCCGTGCCCGCCGCCACCACTGGATCGAAACCATCACCACGATGATCGCCCCTATGAGCCCGCGCGCCTGCCGGTCGTCGATTCGTCCCATCGCAAAATAACCGATCACCACGCCCGCCGCCGTCCACGGCATCAACCGCCACACGTGCGCCCATTTCGCATGCGCGCGATACGCCCACACCGCCACCACGTCGCCAAAAATCAGCAGCGGCAGCACAAACCCGCTCGCCTGCTTTGCCGGGATCACGTTCGCAAACATCACCACGAACAACATCCCCAGCCCCGCGATTCCCGTCTTGGAAACACCGACCAGCAGCGCCCCGAAAAACGCCAGCGCCAGTTGCCACGGTTCGAGGTTCATTCGGCCGTCCCTCCGTCCGCAAAAGCCCCCGCCTCAACTTTAAAAACTTCCCACGCGCCCAGCTCCGCATCCGGCAAACTCGTGCCTGTTGCGATCACCTGACGCGCCTCGCCCAACGTCGTCCAAAACCGCCGCCGCCGCTCCGGGTCGAGCTCGCCCAGCACGTCGTCCGCCAGCAACAAAGGCTCCACGCCCGACCGTGCCCGGAAAAAACTCACCTGCGCCAGCCGCAACGCCAGCACCAGACTCCGCTGCTGCCCCTCCGACCCGAAGTCCCGCGCCGCCCGCCCTTCCAACGTAAACGAAAAATCATCCCGGTGCGGACCCGCGATTGTCGTGCGAAACTGCTGGTCGCGCCCGCGGTTTTTCTCAAACACACCCGCCCACGCCGCCGCGTTTTCCGCCGTGATGTCCGGCGCATGCCGCAACCCCGCGCGCTCCGCGCCGTCCGCGATTTTTTCATACGCCGCCGCGACATGCCCTCCCAGTTCGGCCACGCCCGCCGCCCGTTTGACCTGAAGCTCCTCGGCCGCCACCGCCAGCGGACGCTCAAACGCGCCCAACTCGCCACCAGCTCCGCCACGTTTCAGCAACGCGTTCCGCTCCGTGAGCGCCTTGTGGTAAGTCTGCAACGCCCGCAGATACGCCGTGTCCATCGCCGCCAGCGTGAAGTCCAGCCACCGCCGCCGCAGCCCCGGCGAGCCGCGCACGAGCTGCTGATCCTGCGACGAAAACACCACCGTCGGAAAACGCCCGAGATAGTCGCCGAGCCGCGTCACCTTCTCGCCGTCGCACCACACTTCTTTTCCGCCGGGACGCAGTTTGATGACGAGCTTCGTCACGCCCATCCGCTCGTGTTCAAACTCGCACGCCACCGCCGCCTCCGCCTGCTCGTGCCGGATCAGCACCTTGGAATCCGCCGTGCGAAACGACCGCAACGCGCTCACAAACCCCGCCGCCTCCAGCAGATTGGTTTTCCCCTGGCCGTTGGCCCCCACGAAGAACTGCTGCCGCCCGTTAAACGCCAGTTCGGCGAAAGCGATGTTACGAAAATTCTGCAGCGTGATCCGGCGAAGGCGCATGAAAGGTGTCGCGGATTACGCCACATCTCCCCGCAACCGGAATCAAAATCGCACACCGCCCGCATCCTTCATCCTTCCGACGCTCCTCACCCGCCCTATACCTTTCCGATCTAAGCCTCTGCCGAAGGAAGCATTTCCCTCCTGAACCCTTTCCGACTAAGGTAATCTCCACTGCGCCGATGTCTTACCCCTACCCAACATCACCTTCTCACACAAACGTGCGCTCCCCTTTGCACTCATCTTAAAACCACATAGTATCCGCCTCTTTCCAACACCGCCGTCCCATGTCGTTCAAACATCTCCTTCTTCCCGCCGCCTAGCCGCTCACCCTCACCACCGAGTTGCCCGGCCGCACCTCCGCTTAGCGCGTTGCCGAAGTGCGCACCCGCGTCAGCGGCATCGTGCAAAAACGTCTCTTCGTCGAGGGCAGCAGCGTGATCGGGATCAACAGCGCGAAACCACGTTGCCGGGGTCGCCAAGGTTGACCGCCACCCGGGCGGCCGATGGGCGCGTGAGGCAAACAGGCATGGTGCGTTTGGGGTTAAAAGGACGGGACTACCGAGTCCCTCACGTCGCTCGGCGGATCGAAGAGATCGATCAACCGGAGGGTCAGATTCTCCCATTGCAGACCATTGGAATACTGATCGCTCATAGCGGGTAATCCGCGGGTGGAGACGAGGCAGGCATTAAGCCGATCATCAAAAACGCGCATGCACGGATGGCCGTGCGGCACGCGCACCAAGGTGAATACTTGGCAAAAAAAGGGGAGGGAATGGCGTAAGCCTCCCTCCCCTAGGAGCACCGATGGGTTTAAGCCAAGGAACGTAGGTTGCTCAGGCTTGGCGATGGCGACGGCGGATGATCACCGCGCCGAGGGCCAACATACCGGCGATGGCGGCGTAGGTAGAGGGCTCGGGGATGGCGGAGAATGTCAGAAAGCCGTTGCTGTCGAGCGAGGCCATGTAGCCGATGAGCGATATCGCGTTGAGCTGAGCCACGGTCAGCGCGCCGCTCGAAGTGCCAAACCGCAGAGTATCCGTGCCGATATCGAAGTTCAGCAGGCTCAACGTGCCAGTCCAAGTTGCCAAGTGGCTGTCCCCAAACACCAGAGCCGAGGTGCCGGCGCCAAAATCAAGCGTGGAGCTGGCGGAGAGCGTGAGCGCGTTGGTGAAGGTCTGCCCGAAACCGCCGGTGGCAAAGGTGCCGCCGGCCAAGGTCAGCGCGCTGGCGGCGTTGATAGCGTTGGCCTGGCCGAGGGCGAGCGTGCCGGCGTTGACCTTGGTGGCACCCGTGTAGGTGTTGACGTTGGAGAGGGTGGTCGTGCCTGCTCCTGCTTGGATCACGGCAATTGTGCCGGTTCCGCCACCGATGACACCGGTGGATTGTGCGACCGAACCAGCGTTATTAAACGTGATCGTTTGCGTGCCGCTGGAGCCGGAGGTGATATTGCCCGTGAGATTCAGCGTGCCGCCAGTTACCTGAGTCACCGTCAGATTCTGGTTCAGGGTAGTCACTCCACTGAAGGTCGAGGTGTTGGCCGTGTTGCCACCAATCGTGAAGGTGGTGCCAGCGTTACCGAGGGCATTGTTGTTCGCTCCCACCGTGATGGCACGAGCAATGGTGAAGGCTCCCCCGGTCAGTAACTGCGGGGTTTTCGCGGTCACACTGCTGATGGTGGTGGCGTCACCCAGAGCGATGGCGGTTGAGGAGTTACCCAAAGCACCATTGGTGCTGACGGCCACAGCGGCACCCGCGATCAGCTTGCCGTCGCGAACGGTCGTGGAACCCGTGTAGAGACTCGTTCCGCTGAGCGTCAACGAACCCGTTCCCGTTTTGACGACATTGAAGTCCGCTTGATGGCTAGTTGAGTCACTCGAAAGCAATCCGGTGAAGACATCATTGAGACCAAGTGCCCCAATTTCGTAGGTATTGGTCGTTTGGGGACTGGCATTGAACGAACCCATGACCAAACCGTTGCCGGAAAGGGAACCCATCTTCAAAGTGGAACCGCCGATGTTGTCTGTCAGCGCCACGTTCCGGGTGTATGTGCCCGGGGTTGATGCATTCACCACAAATTGCGCCTGCGAAGCATCGACCGTTTGACCGGTGAGCGGAGTCCCGGCTGTTCCAGTATTGTTACCAAAGCGGAAATTAGTCAGCGAGCTGGTGTTCTGATAGCTAAAGGTTCCGGTAAAGCCGCTCAAATCACCTCCAAAGAAAGCGGACGTTGCGGTCGTTCCAGTGATGGCATTTGATACTGTGCCGCTGCCGGTGATGGCACCCATGAACCGCAAGTTCGCCTGGATGGTACTGGCTCCCAAAATGGTCGTTCCCGAAGCCACGTTGATGGCATTGAAAACATTCTTCTGGTTGCTCACGTTGTTCGAGTTGCTGGCCAAAAGAGATCCCCCCTGCAGGGTGATGGTGCCCTTGCCCAACGCACCGCTGGTGACGGTTGCCACAGAACCCGCTGAATCGCGTCCAATGACCACCGTTGAACCGTTCAAAGTAAAGCCACCGCTGAAGGTATTGATATTAGTAAGCGACAGAGTGCCCGCCCCTGTGCTGGTCAGGCTGAAGCCGGACCCCGAAACCACACCGCCCAAGGTCAGCGTGCCAGTGCCGCTATTGGTCACGGTCGAGTTCACGCCCAAGGCGATATTCGTATTGACGGCATTGGTGGCATTATCACCGCTCGCCACCGTGATGCCCGCCGTGGTGGACCCCGTCGTGCCCAGCGAGATGGAAGTGCCACCGCTGATCGTCACCGCCACATTGTCATCAAAAGTAATGCTGTTGGCCGCTTGAGTGGCGCTAACGGTCACCGTGCCGGTCGTGCCAGTGGTGCCAGCGGAGAAAAAAAGGTCGTCCGCCGTGGTGGTGGTCGCGGCGGTGGGGGAGGTCACTCCCGTGGGGTCCGTCGTCCAGTTGGCCGTCGAGGTGTCCCATGTTCCCGTGGCCGTGCCCGAGCCGACGGTGGCGCCGTTGGTATCCCAATATAGGCTGGTCGCATGGGCCGTGGAAATGGCGGCGAGCATGGCGGCCAAGAGCAGGAAAGCAGCAGATGTTGATCTGCAACGTGCAAGGACGGTTTTATTCGTGGGGCTCATTAGCGGCGGGTATGGGGTGTGGTGAGTATGGGTCGGAACAATCAGGGCAGCGAGACACCGAAGGTGTCCCTGTGCGCGAATCCCGAAAACTGAGCTAGGAGGAATGTTAGTCCGCAGCGTTAGTTGATGTGATGACTTTGGTTGTGGTTGGCAATCCCTGGCTTCGGGCCGGACCGCCAGTTTGCAAAAGCCCGTTTCTTCTAAGAAACGGGCTTTTGCTTGTCCGCCGTGCCGTCTTCACGCCACCTTTCCACCCGCATGCCCGCCGCCCCTCACAAACCCATGGTTCACGCCCTCAAAGGCTGGCGCACCCTGGTGCTCTGGCCGCTCGGCATGCTGCTGCGGGCATGGACGTTGTCCCTGAAAATCGAATTTTCCGCGCTCAGCCGGCATCAACTGGGCGATATTCAAACACCCGTCGTATTCGCCCTCTGGCACAACCGCCTTTTCACCGCCGCCGAGATGTTTCGCCGGCATCGCCGTGCACGGGAGGTTTACGGCCTGATCAGCCCCAGCCGCGACGGAGCCTGGCTGGAGGCGTTTTTTGCGTTGGTGGGCATCCGCTCGGTGCGCGGCTCCAGTCATAAACGGGGACGCGAAGCCACTCTCGGCTTGATCGAGGCGCTGCAAGCGGGGCACGACATCGGCATCACGCCCGACGGACCGCGCGGCCCGATCTATCAATTCAAGCCCGGCGGGCTCGTGATCGCCAAGCGCACCGGCGCACCGATGGTGTTGCTGGGCAGCGCGTATGAATCCGCTTGGCAGCTTTCGAGCTGGGATCGTTTTTATCTGCCCCATCCGTTTTCCCGGGTGCGCGTCGCCTACGACGTCATCACCAGCGAGGAAATGACCGCCGAGGACTTTGACCTAGCTCGCTTGGAGCAAAAACTCCGGGCGCTCAGCCCCGACGGACCGGTGCTGGCGCCCAAACCGATCATCGTCTGACCCGATAACGCAACGTATCGCGAAAGCCGCCTCAGAACGTCGGCGTCACGACCGTCTTCTTGCCGGGAACGACCGTGTAGTCGGGGCCGGCCGACCAGGTGAGGTCGTTGATGAGAAACTTGCAGATGATCGGCTTGGAGGTTTCAGGCAGCGTGATGCTCCAGCAATCGGCTTTCGCGCATTCGAGAAGCACGCCGGTTTCCCAGCTCAGGCCCGCACCTTCGCCGCGAATGTAGAGGGCGTTGCCGAAACCGACATCGATGCTCGCCGTAATAACCGTGCCCGACGCTTTGGACGGACCCGCTTTGACGGCGGGGGCAGCCGCGATTTTTTTGCTCGGGGCGGCAGGTTTCTTGACGGTTTTTGGAGCCGCTTTCGACGGCGTTGCAGAGGCCTTGACGGCTTTTTTTATCGTGGTCTTTTTCATGGCTAAATGGATTCGGATGGTTGCGAGGCCTTGTCACCACTGTTGGCCGTCCGCTTTTCGCTTCAATAGCAAATAGAGGACCAACTCGCAGACACGGGCTTTGTTTACGTGTTCGCCATAAAAATGACCTCCCTTCCCGTGCGGGAGCACAAGATCAGCGCACAAAAAAACCCGCCCCGGAAAGGGACGAGTTTTATTTCCAAAGTGGTGGACCCTAGCGGTCTCGAACCGCTGACCTCCTCAATGCCATTGAGGCGCTCTACCAACTGAGCTAAGAGCCCGTAACCTAACAAGAGGGGTGGAAAATCAGGTTTTGCGGGGTGAAGGCAAGCGGTTTTTTGCGGTTTCTCTTATTCGTCTTCCTTCATCTTGAAGGTCACGCTGTAAACGTCCGTCTTCAGATTGGCCGGAGGCGTGGGCAGGCGCACTTTGCGAAAGGCCGCGAGCACGGAGTTATCGTAGTCGTTATTACCCGAAGAGCGCACGATGCGCACGTCGCTCACGGAGCCGTCGGCATTCAGGCGGAAGGAAACCTTGGTCTGCAAAAGGTCGCTCAGGCCGTCGGGCTTTTGGTGCGCCTCTTTCAGACGCTGGATGAGCATGGCGATGTAGGCGTCGGACAACTCCATCTGCTCGCGCGTGAGCGCCTTTCCGCCCGCGCCGCCGGTTTTGTTGTTGGTCGAGCCGCCCGTCACGCCATTGGCGATGCCTTGGGAGTCGATCTTGGTCGTCTTCATCGGGCCGGATTTCGAGGGAGAGGCTCCGTGATTGAGCCGGTCAAAGTCTTCCTTCGTCATCCGCTTGGCGTTGAGCGCGGCTTCCTTGGCGGCGCGTTCGTCGGCGGCTTTCTGCTCCTTCTCGATTTTTTTCTTAATGTTTTCGGCGCGCTTTTCGGTGATGCGCTTAACGAGCTTCGCCATGTCCACCGGCTTGGGGGCGGGTTTCGGTTTGACGACG
>JAHFTG010000081.1:7117-8785 GCA_023269455.1 Opitutaceae bacterium
GGCTCCGGCGTAGGATCGGGCGTGGGCACGACGACCGGAGGCTGCGGGAAATCCACCTTGATGCCCGTCGGCGAACCGAGCGCGGGCGCCTCGGTCGCGGCGAAGTTGTCGCCCGCACCTGCAACCAGTTCGAATATCTTGGGCTGCTCGGGTTCGTGATCCCTCATGAGGTAGGCGATCAGCAGGAGCAGTCCGATCACGAGTCCGTGCAAGGTGGCCGAAAGCAAAAATGCGCTGGGCGAGCGGCTGGTCATGACACCTGAGTTCACGGGCGAAGCGGCGTAAACTTAGTTTTCCGTCTGCGTATCGAAGGTGATCTTCGTGAGATTCGCCTTCTTCAGTTCATCCATGACGATGATGAATTGCTGGGCGGTCGATTTGGCATCCATGCGGATGCGGAACACCGGCGGCTTCGGCTGGCGGGCGTAGGTGGCGAATTCGTCGGCGAGTTGCGCCCGTGCGATCACCCGTCCGCTCAGATTGTAGGAGCCGTCGGCCTGAATGGTGACGCTCTCGAATTTCGTGTCGGGGTCGGGCTTCTGTTGCTGGCTTTTCGACTCGGCCGGCAGGTTTACCGGGATGGTCTGCTCCGGCGTCATCAGCGGCGTCGCGATCATGAAAATGATCAAAAGCGTGAACGCCAGATCGACGAGATTGGTCACGTTCAACTCCGCGACGGCGTGCATCTGGCGGCGTTGTCTGAAAGTCCGGGCCATGGTCGGGGTGCGCGGTTATTTCGATTCCAGCTCGATGCGGTCGGCGAGCGAGCTGGCGTAGTTTTCGATCTCGGTGATGAGCTGCTTGGTTTTGCCGAGCAGGAAATTATAACCGAAGACCGAAGGGATGGCGACGACGAGGCCGGCGATGGTCGTGAGCAACGCGGCAGAAACACCCGGCGCGAGCGTCTGGATGCTCGCGGTCTGCTGGCCCGAGACCGCGCTGAACGCCTCCATCACGCCCCACACCGTGCCGAGCAAGCCCACGAACGGCGCGCCCGTCACGATGGACGCGAGGAAGATCATGCTCGCTTCGTAGCGCAGGATTTGACGAGCGATGGCGCGCTGGATGGCGTTCTCCGCGTGTTCGAGACGCGAGCGGCTGGAGTCGCCGCCTTTTTCTTTTTGGATCGAAGCGGCGCGCCAGTAAGCCTCGACGGCATCGGCGAAAAGATCGGCGTAGGGAATGGCGCGCTTGTTGCGAAATGTCTCCGGCAGGTCGAGCAGCGTGCGTTCGTCGCGCAGGCGTTGCTCGAAGGCGAAATTCAGCTCGCGGAGCCGTTTCAGCTCCATGTGTTTGCCGAGCATGATCGTCCAGGTGATGAGACTGAACACGCCGAGGCCGGCCGTGAGGACCTGGCCGACGATGTCGGTGTCCCCGTAAATTTTGAACAGGTTGGCGGAAGCAAAAAATAGCGTCATCGAAAAATCCGTGTAATGGGCGATAAGCGTTGGAGGGTTTGCCAAGGCCGTTCAACGGAAATCACGACGATTCGCGCACACGAATCTGGTTGCGGGTGCGCAGGCCGAAATCTTCGCTCCACAGCCCGGCTTTAACCCTATGGATTTCAAGACCCGCACGCTCACCGCCCTCCAGTCGTCGTCCGGCGCTTTGAACAACAAACTTTCGATCGTCGGCTTCGACGGCTTCGTCGACACCATCGTGACGCCG
>JAHFTG010000082.1 GCA_023269455.1 Opitutaceae bacterium
GGCGGCCTGCCCGAGCGCATGAAGCTCAAGCTTCTCGAACCGCTCCGCGAGCTCTTTAAGGACGAGGTCCGCGCCGTCGGCGAAGCCTGCGGTCTCCCGAGGGAAGTCGTCTGGCGTCAGCCGTTCCCCGGTCCCGGCCTCGGCGTGCGCGTCGTCGGCGAGATCACCAAGGAGCGCCTCGAAATCCTCCGCAACGCCGACTTCATTCTGCAGGAAGAGATGATGGACAACGGCTGGTATTGGAAAGTCTGGCAGTCGTTCGCCGTGTTCCTGCCCGTCAAGTCCGTCGGCGTGGTCGGCGACGAGCGGAATTATTCCTATGTGATCGGCCTGCGCATCGTTGAAAGCATCGATGCGATGACCGCCGACTGGACGCGCCTGCCCTACGATCTGCTCCAGAAAATCAGCAACCGCATCACCAACGAAGTCCGTGGCGTAAGCCGCGTGGTTCTCGACATCAGCTCCAAGCCGCCCGCGACCATCGAGTGGGAGTGATTTTCCCTTCTCGCGTTACCTCATGAAAAAAACACCCCGCATTCTCATCGTCCTCGCGACCTTGTTCGCGTTGTCGTCTGGCTTGCGGGCATCCGCCGGCGATGCGGATGGAGTGATCGCCAAAGCGCGGGCTGCGGTGGGCGACGAAGCCGCGCTCGCCGCCCTTACTTCGGTGCATTACGCAGGCACGCTCGTGACCACCGCGCTCGACGAAAAAGGCGCCTCGAAGGATGTGAAGGTTGCCATCGAGATCATTTTTCAAAAACCCGGACGTCAGCGCATCGTCGCCACGTCCGACAATAAAATCGAGATCACCGCACTTGATGGTTACGACGGCTGGCAACGCGAACAAGACCCCAAGGATTCCGCCCGCTGGCGCATGACTCTGCTGGCGAAAGACCAGATCAAGCGCCTCCGGGCCAACACTTGGGAAAACCTCTTTTTCTATCGCGACATCGCCCGCGTCGGCGGCCAGATCGAAGACCTCGGCACGGCCGAGGTGGACGGCAAAACGTGTCGCAAGCTCGGTTTCGACCACGGTGACGGCATCGTCTTCTATCGTTATTTCGATCAGGCGACCGGCGATCTTTGTCTCACGGAAACTGAGAACGGCGTGCACATTCACGAGCAGGATTACGCCACGATCAGTGGAATTAAATTCCCCCGTAAAATCATTACTGAAGCGAAATTACCAAACGGTGAGGCACGCACTGTGACCATCGTTTTCGACAAAATCACCGTCAACGAAACCTTCGCCGACAGCCTCTTCGCGGTGCCGGTTTTGGAGCGCTGAGCCTGTGACCGAAATGTCCCCCGGCCGGGCGGCAGACGACGGGCTTAATTGCCGTAAAAATCGATTTCCGTCTCGCGCCCGAGACGGGTTGAGGGTAACTCCTTTCCGAATACTCGTTTAACCGTGCGCGCCCTGCAGTTTGCTTCCAAATCCTTCGATACTGACCTGGCTGACTTTTGCCGCGGCGCTGCCGTGCCCAAGGAAATCCAAGATGCCGCCTCCGCGATTCTCGCGGATGTGCGCCAACGCGGTGATGAGGCCGTCGCCTACTACGCTGCGAAATTCGATGGTGCCAAGCTCCGCGCACGCGATTTCCGCGTGAAGCCCGCAGAGTTTGCCGCCGCCGTCAAACGCCTGCCCGCCGCCGAGCGCAAGGCCCTGGTCGCCGCGCACGAAAACATAGTCGCCTTCAACAAGCAGAGCCTGCCCAAAGACTGGCTCGGCAAAAACAAACACGGCGCCGAAGTGGGCGAGATTAACCACCCGATTCGCCGCGTTGGCCTCTATGTGCCCGGTGGTGAAGTCCCGCTCGTCTCGACCGTGCTCATGACGGCCACGCTCGCGAAAATTGCCGGTTGCCCCGAGATCGCCGTTTTTACGCCTTCTAATCCGCAGGGCAAAATCGCCGACGGCCTGCTCGCTGCGCTCGATCTCGTGGGCATCGATGAAGTTTACCGCATCGGTGGCGTGCAGGCCATCGGCGCCGCCGCCTTCGGCACGCTGACGGTTCCTGCCGTGGACAAGGTTTTCGGCCCCGGCAACGCCTACGTCTGCGAGGCCAAGCGCCAGGTTTTTGGCACGGTCGGCGTCGATTCGCTGCCAGGCCCCAGCGAAGTGATGATCATCGCCGATGAAACGGCCCGTGTTGATTTTGCCGCCGCGGATTTGCTCGCCCAGGCCGAGCACGGTTCCGGACGCGAGAAGATCTACCTCGTCGCGACTTCCGCTCAGATTCTGAACGACATCAACGCCGAGGTGCAGGTGCAGTTGAAGTCGATCTCCCGCTCCGAGAAAACCCAGCGCGTGCTCACCAACGGCTTCCTCGCCATCGAGGTGAAAAACCTCTCCGAGGCCGTGAAGATCGCCAACTACGTCGCGCCTGAGCATCTCGAACTTCTCGTGAAGGATTCCGCGCACAAGACGCTGCTCCGCGACATCACGACGGCCGGCGCGATCATGCTCGGCAACTATACGCCGACCGCGCTCGGCGACTTCACCGCCGGCCCCAGCCATGTGCTGCCGACCGCCCGCGCCGGACGTTTTTTTAGCGGACTGCGCGTGGCCGATTTCATGCGCCGCACGAGCGTCATCCGCTACGACAAGGCCAGCGTGAAGAAGGGCGAGGCGGTCGTCTCGGCCTTCGCCACGATGGAGAAACTCGACGCCCACGGCCGCTCGGTGAAAATCCGCGCTCTCTGAGCGGCTGGCTTTTTACGCTACTCACATGGCTGATTTTTCTTCACTCGCGCTTCCGCATGTCGCGAAGCTCCACGCTTACACGCCGGGCTTGCAGCCCACCGAGTCCGGCTGGGTGAAGCTCAACACCAACGAGTGCCCGTATGGTCCGAGTCCACGCGTGGCCGAGGCCATCCGCCGCGAACTCGGCCCCGACGCCGACGGCGAGCCGCTGCGCCTTTACCCGAATCCCAAGAGCACGCCGCTCCGCCAGCTCGTCGCCAAAATCCACGGACACGGCTTGCGCGAGGAAAACGTCATCATCGGCAACGGCTCCGACGACGTCCTCAACCTCCTCGTCCGCGTCTTCGGCGGCCCGGCGGCGGCCACCGGCTTCACGCTTCCCAGCTATTCGCTTTATCCTGTGCTCGTCGCCATCAACGACGGCGCGACCAGCGTGATCGAGTTTGACCGCTCGATGAAGCTACCCGTTGAAAAAATCGCCGCGTCCGGCGCGCGCGCGTTTTTCCTCACGTCGCCCAACGCACCCACGGGCGTTGCCTTTACTAATGCCGAACTCGCCGCCGTCCTCGAACGTTTCCCCGGCGTGCTCGTGGTGGACGAAGCCTACGCGCCGTTCGCCAAGGAAAACGCCGTTGCGCTCCTCGCTCGTCATTCGAATCTCGTGATCACGCGCACGCTTTCCAAGGCCCATGCCCTCGCCGGCATCCGCGTCGGCTACGCGCTGGCGGATGCGGGGGTGATCGACCTCCTCGACCGCGTGCGCGACAGCTACAACGTCAACCGGCTCTCGCAGGCCGCCGCCATCGCCGCGCTCGGCGATCCCGGTTATTACGATGCGATCATCGGAAAAATCATCCGCACACGCGACTATTGGCTGGGCGAGTGGGGCGGTCGGCTCGGCTGGTTCACCTACGAATCGCAAAGCAACTTTATCTTCACGGAGCCAAAAAACGCGCGTGGCGAAAGCGGCCCGGCGGTCGCTAAGGCGCTCTACGAATTCCTGCTCTCGCGCAAGATTCTCGTCCGGGCATTCCCCAACCACGCCTTGACCGCCTCTTTCCTGCGCATCAGCGTCGGCAGCGACGACGAGATGTTCGCCGTCAATACCGCAATCGAAGCATGGCTCAAAATCGCACCGTAACCCTCGCCCGCAAAACCGCCGAAACCGACATCGCGCTCACTCTCGCGATTGACGGCACGGGCGCGTCCAAAATCGACACCGGCGTGCCGTTTTTCGACCACATGCTCACGCTCTTCGCGAAGCACGGCCTGTTCGATCTCGACGTGAAATGCGTCGGCGACATCGCCGTCGATTATCACCACACCGTCGAGGATGTCGGTCTCGTGCTGGGCGACGCCTTCAAGAAGGCGCTCGGTGACAAGGTCGGCATCAAGCGCTACGGATTTTTTCTGCTGCCCATGGACGAGTCGCTCGCGCGGGTCGTGGTGGACATCGGCGGACGCCCGCATCTGGTTTACGAGGTCGAGGCGCCCACGCAGTTCGTGCGCGATTTTAATATCATCTTGGTTAAGGAATTTTGCCGTGCGTTCAGCAACGCGCTCGGGGCCAATCTCCACGTCTCACTGATCTACGGCGAGGAGCCGCACCATGTGGCCGAGGCGATTTTCAAGGGCCTCGCCCGCGCACTGGACGCCGCCACGCAGATCGAGCCGCGCGCGGCCGACCAGTTGCCTTCCACCAAAGGTAAGATTTGATTGGTGGTCATGGCCGCTCCCGTCATCGCCGTCATCGACAACGGCATTTGCAACCTTCGCAGCGTCACCAAGGCCCTTGAGGCCGTCGGTGCCGATGTCCGTGTCGTGCACAAGCCGGCCGATGTCGAGGTGGCGGATGCCGATGGGCTGGTGCTTCCAGGCGTGGGCGCGTTGGAAGACTGCGTGGCCTCGCTCAAGGCGAGCGGCCTTGCGGAAACGGTGCGCGCCTGGATCAAGGCGGATCGCCCGTTCCTTGGCGTGTGCCTCGGCATGCAGGCGCTTTTTGATTATTCCGAAGAAGGCGGGAAAACCGAGGGACTCGGTATTTTTCCAGGCAAGGTGGTGCGTTTCCTACGCCCGCCCGAGTTTAAGATTCCGCACATGGGCTGGAACACCGTGCGTTTCACGCAGCCGAATTCGCCCTTGGCGGCCGGGTTGTTGAGCGACGGCGAGGCATTTTATTTTGTGCACAGTTTTCACTGTGTTCCGGCCGATCCGGCGCTGGTGCTGGCGGAGTGTGATTATGGTGGCGTCTTCACCGCAGCGATTGCGCGCGGGCGTTGCTTTGCGACCCAGTTCCACCCCGAAAAAAGCCAGGCCAAAGGGCTTCAGATTTATCGGAATTTTGCCGATGCGGCTGCGGCACCAGTCGCTCTTTCGGTCTAAACGGGCGAGGGCAAGCGGGGCAGGGGCAATACTTTTGCTAACCGGCCTTGCGGTTCGCACTTATTGATACCGCGAAGTAACCCCGTTGGGTGATACTTTGCTTTGCATCCGGTGCGGATTTTGCTCTGTTCGCTGCACTATGGCGAATTTTGCTACCCTGAAACTGGACGATAAAGAAGTTACCCTGCCTATCATGATCGGTTCCGAGGGGGAGCGAGCCATCGACACCCGCAAGCTGCGCGCCGATACGGGCTACATTTGCTACGATCAAGGCTACGGCAACACGGGGTCCTGCGAGAGCACCATCACCTACCTGGACGGCGACAACGGCATCCTCCGCCATCGCGGTTATCCGATCGATCAGCTCGCCGCGCATTCCAACTACGTCGAGACCGCGTATCTGGTCATCTACGGCGAACTGCCCAATGCCGACCAGCGCGTTAAATTCGGCAAACTTCTCCGCGAGCACGCGGTCGTGGACACGCAGATGCAGAAGCTCTTCGAAGGCTTCCCCAAGGACGCGCCGCCGATGGTCATGCTGAGTTCCTTGGTCGGCGCACTCGCGGCCTACCACCCTGAACTCGCCACGAATAACTTTGAGGCCGACCTCAAGAATTTTGACCAGTCGGCCGCGATCCTCATCTCGAAAATCCGCACGTTTGGCGCGATGATCTACCGCCACCAAAAAGGGCTGCCGTTCATCTTCCCGAAGGATTTGCCCTTCGCCGATAACTTCCTGCACATGATGTTTTCGGAGCCTTACGCCGACTATAAGATCATCCCGGAGGTCTCCCATGCGCTTAACCTCCTCCTGCTCCTCCACGCCGATCACGAGCAGAACTGCTCAACCTCGACCGTGCGCATGGTAGGCTCCAGCGCGGCCAACATCTTCACGTCGCTCTCCGCCGGCATCAGCGCGCTCTCCGGTCCGCTGCACGGCGGCGCCAACACCGCCGTCATGAACATGCTCCAGTCGATCCACGATGAGGGCGATGACGGCACGCGTTTCGTCGAGTCCGCCAAGTCGGGCAGCAAGAGCAACCGCCTGATGGGCTTCGGCCATCCGGTTTACCGCAACTACGATCCGCGCGCGAAGATCATCGGCAAAGCCTGCGACGATGTGCTCGCCAAGCTCGGCATCCAGGACCCGCTGCTCGACATCGCCAAGCGCCTGGAGGATGCCGCGCTGCACGAGGATTATTTCATCTCGCGCAAACTCTACCCGAACGTCGATTTCTACAGCGGCATCATCATGCGTGCGCTCGGCATTCCTACGAGCATGTTCACGGTGATCTTCGCGATGGGACGTTCGCCCGGTCAGATCGCCAACTGGCGTGAGGTCGCCTCGAATACCAAGGGTCGCATCTACCGCCCGCGCCAGATTTTCGTCGGTGCGCCGCAACGTGATTTCGTGCCGATCAACCTGCGCTAAACGAGGCGCAAGCCGCCGGTAAAACGACGCACACAAAAAAGCCGGACGAATTTCGTCCGGCTTTTTTGTTTTAAAGTTTATCGGGATTTTGAACCTCGGGCTCCGTCTTCGGCTTTGGTTTTTCAGGGGGTGCCTTGAAGATTTCTTCGAGGCTCAGGCCGGTAAGAGCCTTGATGCCGCCGAGCAGTTTCCACAGGGCAAACATCATCATCGCCATGCTGGGCACGGTTGCGACCGGGATGTCGAGCAGGTGCATCTTGGCGAGTTCGGCGTTGAACTCCGGTGTGCCGCCCGGGCTTTTGATGACGTAGCGGGCGAGGCCGAAGTTGAGCACGCCGCTGACCACGAACGTGGCGACGAGGAGCAGGCTGGCGGTGTTGATCAGGCGGTCGAAGGCGGGACGGTTGCCACGCGCGTCCAGGGCGGCATCGACCTTGGCCACGTCGATGACTTGTTCGTTATAGAGTATCTCGCGAACGAGCGGCCGTTTTGTCCGCGACGAGGCCAGCACGGCCAGACCAATCAGGACGGGCACGGCGCCGCTTTTTACGGCGAACCAGAAGGGGGCGACTTTCAAGAGTCCCAAGCCGCCGGATGCCACCACGCTCACCAAGCCCAGAATCGAGATGAAGTTGGTTTTCCTCCGCACGGCGAGATCCCACGCGCCGTAGCCCAAGGGAAACGCCACGGCCACGACGAGCGCCCACACCGGCCCGAGGCGTTCGGGTTTGCTGAGCAACGCGAGCGCGGCCCAGGGAATGCCGATGTTGAAGATCAGGTTGAGAAACAGGTTCTCGGGTTTGGCCTCGGCCTTGGATGACATGCGGTCGAGCCAATGTGGAAATCAGAAAAGCAGGAAGGGGAAATTGAGCGCATATTCCTGATTTCCTGATCTCCGCATTCGTGCTTTGGTTTGGGCTTCATGATTCTCCTCGGCGTAAACATCGACCACTGCGCGACCGTGCGGCAGGCGCGTTATCGCGGCTACGACCAAACTGCGCCCGGTCCGGTCGAACCTGATCCCGTGGCGTTGGCGGTGCTTGCCGAGCAGGCCGGGGCCGATGGCATCACGATCCATCTGCGCGAGGATCGCCGCCATATCCAGGAGCACGATGTGTGGCGGTTGAAGGAAGCGTCGAAGACCCGCATCAATCTGGAAATGGCCTGCACGCCCGCGATGATCGCCTTCGCGCTCAAGGTGAATCCGCACTCGGTGTGTATCGTGCCCGAGAGTCGCGAAGAGATTTCCACCGAGGGCGGTCTCGACGTGCTGGGGCAACGGGACCGCGTGCAAGCCTGCGTCGAGGCGATGAATGCGGCGGGCATCGTCACCAGTCTTTTTATAGATCCTGATCGCGCGCAGATCGAAATGAGCGCGCAGCTCGGCGCGCCGTGGGTCGAACTGCACACGGGGGCGTGGGCCAACGTATGGCATACGGCGGAGCGAGCCGCTGAGTTTGCGCGGCTGGTGGCGGGAGCCGAGAGCGCGCACGAGGCCGGCCTCGTCGTCAACGCGGGTCACGGCATCAACTACGCCAACGTGGCCGAGATCCGCATGCTGCCGCACGTCCGCGAGCTCAATATCGGCCACAGCCTCATCAGTCGCGCGCTTTCCACGGGGATCGCGGAAGCGGTGCAAACGATGAGAAGCCTGATGAATCCGAAAAACCTATGAGTGAACCGCGACTCATTACGCTTCCGACAGGCGGCTTGTTGCTCGGTCTCGGCGCGGACCTCATCGACGTGGACCGCATCGCCGGGGTGTTGGAACGGCAGGGCGACCGGTTTCTGAATCGTGTCTTTACGGACGAGGAGCGGGCCTACTGTTTCAGCATGAAGTATCCGCACAAGCATCTCGCGGCGCGCTTTGCCGCGAAGGAGGCGGTGTCGAAGGCGTTTACCACGGGCATCGGCGCGGAACTTGGGTGGAAATCGGTTTCAGTTTACCACGGTGAACGCCACGAACCGCTCGTGCGTCTCGACGAAAAAGGACAGGCGTTGCTCAAGCAAGTGGGCGGCACGGCGATCATGCTTACGCTTTCGCATACGGACACCGCGGCGATGGCGGTTGCCGCCATTGTGAAGTCTGTCTGACTTAACTTCATGATCGTCGCGCAGCCCATCCTTACTTGCGCGGAAGCCAAAGATTTCGAGGCGGTATTTTTTTCAGGTGACGAGGAGCGTGAATGGGCGGCGATGCAGCAGGCCGGAGCGGCGGTGGGCGACGCGGTGCTCAAGGATTTTTTGGAGATTGGC
>JAHFTG010000356.1 GCA_023269455.1 Opitutaceae bacterium
TGAGCGACGTCATCGGATCCTGGAAAATCATGCTGATGCGTTTTCCCCGGATGGCGCGCAGCGTGGCGGGCGGGCAGTGGAGCAGATCGACGCCGTCAAAAATCGCGGTGCCGCCTTCGATACGGCCGGGAGGATGGGGGACGAGGCCCATGAGCGAGTAGCCGGTGACGGACTTGCCCGAGCCCGATTCGCCGACGATGCCGAGGGTCTCGCCGCGTTCGAGGTAGAAGCTGATGCCATCGACCGCCCGATACACGCCGTTGCGGGTGTGGAAATGGGTGCGGAGGTCGGAGACCGTCAGAAGCGACATGGTTGAAAAAAGGGCGGCAAAGCGGGACGGACTGCAAGCATTGGTATATGCGTTGAGGCGCAAGTGAGCTTGCCGACGTGGTTGGCGGAGGGCAGGGTTTCGCGTTTGAACATGGTTGTCCCAGGTAATTCCCATCGCCCCTACGGTCATGCGTAAGCCTCCGTCGTTGACGCGCCGTCTGCAATGGCGGCTGGAATACGCGGTCTATCTCATCGTCGAAAAAACGGTGGGCTGTCTCAGCTTGCCGATGGCGGCGAGATTGGGCGCGGGATTGGGCGAATTGGGCGGACGTTTTTTAAAGGGCAAGCGGCTGATCGTGCGGCGGAATCTGCGCATTGCTTTTGCCGGCGAGAAATCCCTGGCGGAGATCGAGACGTTGGTGGACGAAGTGTTCCGGAGGACGGGCGCAAATCTGGTGGCTTCGCTCTGCACCGCGACGTTGGACGAAAAACGCTTGAAGCAGGCCATCGAGTTGGAAAATGCCGAGGTGTTGACGGCCAGTTTTGACGAGGAGGCCGGAGTAGTCGGCATGCTGGCGCACATGGGGAACTGGGAGGCGTTGGCGCAGATGTTTCCGCGGATTATTCCGGGGGGACGGCGCGTGGGAGACATTTACCGGAAGCTCAGCAATCCGCTTTTGGATGAGCGCGTGCAGGCCACGCGGCGACAGGTGGGGCTGGAGCTTTTTGCCAAGGGGGAAAGCCCGTTTTCACTGGCGGCGTTCGTCAAGGCGGGCGGTGCGCTGGGCGTGATGAGTGATCAGCGGGCGGAGACGGCGGGGGAGATTCTGCCGTATTTTAACCGGCTTACGAGTTGCACGCCGTTGCCGTCGTTGTTGGCGAGGCGCGCGGGGGCGAAAGTGCTGGCGATCTCCATGCGCACGATCGCGCCGGGGCGCTGGCGGTTGAAGCTGCATCCGCTGGCGGGCGAGCCGACGACGGAGCGTTGCATGCAGCTTTTGGAGGAAGTCATTCGAGAGAGTCCGGCGGACATTTTTTGGATGCAGGATCGTTGGCGGCTTAATAAAAACCAGCCGTTGGTTGTGAATGGAAAGCTCGTGCGCGGCATCGATCCGCAGGCTTCGGCCAAGCGTCGTCGAACGCTGGTCTGGCTCGAAGCGGGTCTGGCGGAATCGCCTGCGTTGCCGAAAGGGCAGCCGGACGATTTGAAATTCGAATATGTTTTTCCCGCTGGTGCGGACCGCCCTGAATGGTTGCCGACTGACGCCATCGTGCATGTGCGTCGTCGCGGTGAGTCGCGTGACGAGATACGGGAGGATTTGCGCGTGATTGACGGGCGGGAGGTATTGCCGGTCGATTTGGTGTTTTCACCGCGGGCGACGTTGGCGCTGGCCAAGGCTTGTCGGCGCGAAGGCATGGGGTTGGTCCAAGCGGAGGATTTTTTGAAATGAGCGGCTCAAAACTGGAAATGATCCGTATCCTTTCCGACGGGCGCCCCGGCCATGAAAACCAGAGCGTCGGGCTGGCCGAGGCTTTGCGTCGCCGCACCGGTGCGGAGGTTGATCTCGTCCGTTTTAAACCGGACGAGGGAGTGATGGCAAAAATCAAGGCGGCTTGCCGTCGCGATACCGAGCGCCGTGATCCGCAGTTGATCATCGCCGCGGGACACCGGACGCATTGGCCGCTGCTGGCGGCGCGCCGGAGTTTTCGCGCGCGCGCGGTTGTCATCATGAAGCCTTCGCTGCCGACGTGGTGCTTTGATCTGTGTCTCGTGCCACGCCATGATTTGAAGGGCGCGGAGTCTGGTGCGCGGATTGTGGCCACGCGTGGCGCGCTCAATCGTCTGCCCGAAACCGCTTCGGTTAAAAACGGGACCGGGGTGATTTTGATCGGTGGGCCTTCGAAGCACCATAACTGGGCCGGTGCGCCGCTGATCGCCGCGATCAAGGAGATCGTTCGCCGCGAACCGAAGTTGGCGTGGACCGTGGCCGATTCGCGACGCACGCCCGAGCGATTTTTGAGCGAAGTGGCGGCGCTGGGACTGCCGGTGGAAATCGTGCCGCACGCGAAGACCACGCCCGGGTGGCTGCCGTCGGTCTTGATGGCGGCGGAGGAAACGTGGGTGACGGAGGACAGCACCTCGATGATCTTCGAGGCGATCACGGCGCGCTCCCGGGTGGGGTTGCTGCCATTGCCCGCCAAGCACGCCGGCGACCGGATGGTGCGCGCGGTCGATGATGTGGTCGCGGCGGGGTATGCGGTTCGCCATGCGGAGTGGCTGGCTTCAGGCAAGATGATGGCGCAGACTGAGCCTCTGCATGAGTCCGGTCGTTGTGCAGATGGAATTGTGAGACGCTTTTTTCCAACGATCTGATGAAAGTCCTTCA
>JAHFTG010000437.1 GCA_023269455.1 Opitutaceae bacterium
CCGCAGCGAGTCCGCTGCCGTTGTCACGGATCGAAATGGAGAGGTTTCCGAGGGAGCTTTTGATCACGACAGTGGCTTCCGTGGCACCGGAGTGTTTGACGATGTTGTTGATGCCTTCCTGGATGATGCGGTAAACGTGGATCTCGGAGTTGCTGTTGAAGATCCCGTCGATCTCATCCACATGGCACGCGAAGCTAACGGAGTGGCTTTCCGACACCTTGCGCGTGAGGGCACGAATGGATTGCGTCAGACCGAGACGGTCCAACTGATAGGGTCTCAGGTCATGGGTGATTTCCCGGACTTCATCGAGCGCCTGCCCCGTCGTATCGGAAATTTCCTCCAGCCGCTGGCGCACACCCGGTTGATCCGCCATTGACTGGAGCGCCAGATGGGCCTGGCTCCGGATGACCAACAGGTTCTGGCCAAGGCTGTCGTGCAGGCTGGCAGCGATGCGCCGGCGCTCGCTCTCCTGGCTTTCCAACATCCCGCGCGCGAACTCGAGCCGCGATGCCTGCTGCCTCGCGAAACGTCTTTTGAGGAAGTCAATGCGCAGGAGCGAAGCGGCCAGAATCGTTAGAAGCAGGCAGATGGCGGTGGCGGTCCGTTGCCACGTCCACCACGGCGGGCCTTGCAGCAGGGCCACATCGAGCGGCGTCCGCAACAACACTTGCGCCAAAGCCACGGACGAAGAGGCTGTTTCCAAAACACAGACGCCAGTGACCCTAAGCACGCTGCCTGTCGCGGCCGGCTGCATCCTTTGAGCCGGATTCTCGAGCACCGCTTCGAAAACATGCTGGTGCGCCTGCAATTCCAGGATCTGGTCCGCTCCCCGGGTTTTAGAGGCAAGCAGCCGCGCTTCGACCGTCACCAGCATGCCATTACGTGCCGGATCGGGATGATCAGGATCCAAATTTGCCGACACCACCGGCTGGCTGGTCTCCTGTGAGCGCCAAGTGGCCTCGGTCAGTCGCGGGGCGGAGCTCTTCGTTCCGGGAAAACCAACCGCTTCCACAGTCGTGCCGACACGTGGAGGGGGTTCGTTGTGTAACTCGATCCTAACCCCGCCGGATTCATCCTGGAGATAGAAATAGCGATCGCTTCGATAGGTGACCGTGCCGGCGACCTTCACTTGATGCGACCAGCCATTTTCCGATCCGGCCCCTAGCAGGCTGATGACCGGAACCGGTTTGGCGGGGAGCTTCGGAGCAGGCTCCACCACTTCGACAAAAGTGCGGGATGGAACGAGCAACGCCGGACTCTCGAATAAATCCAGCGACATCACTCCGCGCAGACGCAGTGTCGAGTTGACGAGGTTTTCCAAACCCTCCCGATCCGTCCGGCCGACCCAGACGAGGAGCGGATCCCGCTTTCCCATGACCAGCACCGTCCCGTCGGCATTCACCGCACGCGCCACCCCTTCGATCTCGGTCCATTGACCATCCCGATAGCTCGACGCAGGTGCCTCCGCGGATGGAATCACCGGGGGCGGCAAATTCTGCCAGCCGATAATATTGACCACCGCGAGACGGATGCCCGGCGCATACTTGCCCGGCAAGAGAGGACCTCCGATATGCACCGCCTGTCCGACTTGGAGTCGAGTGCGGAGTTCACGCTCCGCGTGGGAGACAAATATGCCGTTTTTCGCGTCCTGAATGAAGATGCACTCCTTGTCGCGCACCCGGTCGTTGAAAGTGACCACTCCGCGCGTGAAAAAATACCCTCCGGGCCCGGCTTCAACCGGGTCCCTCAACGGCGGCTCCAAACGTTGCGGTGCCTTGCCGGGTTCATCGAAAAATGACACATCCCGCTCCGACGGTGCCCAGATGAGGCCCGTCTTCAGATGTTCCGCCGCGTCACGCACCCCCTCCCGGACGCCCCAGAATCTGGCGCGCATGTGCGGGCGCAGCGACGGTAAACTTCCCTTCCAACGGACCACCCGCACCAGCACGCGATTTCCACCGACAGCAAGCTCCAGGGTCGCGGACCTGCCGTCCGTTGCAAGGAATTTGACCGAGCCTTCCCCTTCCACCCAACGATAATCGTTCTCCGCCGCGAATTCCTGGCTCGGATCGAAGGGCTGTGGATCCGGCCATACTCCGTCGGCCAAAACGGATATTTGCATCTCGTGCACCGCCAGTCCCACTTCGGCCGCTGTTCTGGCTTTGAGCGGCTCCAAGTTGCCCACCAAATAGTCGGTCCAGAATTCCCGCGAAATCCCTTGGGCCATGCCGAAATCCGAACCCGCTGGCAGGACCTCGGCTGCCCCCGGCCAGGGAACAACGAAACGCCCATCGATCACCGACTGTTTCAGCGTCGGTCCCTCCCACGCGACAGCCAGATGACTTTGGCCCGACTCCTGTTCCTGAATCGCTTCGATATAATAAGATTTCCCCGCTTTCAAAAACAGAGCCTCAGAGCGCTGGGAAGGAAATCGTGACCAATCGTGCGCGTCGGTCCACCCCGACACAAAAGCGATTCTGCGCGCCCGCGCCGGTTCAGTGCCCGTGCTCAACCACAATTCCGACGCATCGTCGCTTGCGATCCAGAAGGTATAATTGCCTGTGACCGGCGGACGCAGCCAGCCGCGCATGCGCGTCAAACGGAAGTCCCCCTCATTTTCCGGAGCTTCGAACAATGCGCGAATATC
>JAHFTG010000357.1 GCA_023269455.1 Opitutaceae bacterium
TGGTTGATCGAAAAAGTGTTTCTCAAGCAACCCGGTGCCGGCCGCGTCGAGGTGAACGCGCAGACCGGGCAGATGCGGATCTACTGGGAAACGGACGGGGTGTTTGACGCGGCGGAGTTCGCGCGGGCGTTGCAGCGTTTTAATTATCTGGTCGGTCCGGCGGGAGCGTCGTCGAAGCCGGCACGCTCGGAGAGCCGGGCGCTGGCGTGGCGCATCGGGCTGTGCACGGCGTTCTCGATGAACGTGATGTTGTTCACACTGCCGGTGTATTTCGGGATGGCGAAGACGTTCGCCTACGCGTCTCTGTTCGGGACGCTTTCGATGGCGTTTGGCACACTGAGCCTGCTGGCGGGCGGCGGATATTTTTTGAACCGGGCGGTGCGGGCGTTGCGAGAGGGCGCGGTGCACATCGATCTGCCGATCGCGCTAGGTATCATCGGAGCCTATGCGGGTTCGATGCTCGGGTGGGTGAGCGGGCAGGAGGCGTATGTGTATTTCGATTTTGTGAGCACGTTCATACTGCTGATGCTCGTGGGGCGTTGGGCGCAGGTGATGGTGGTGGAGCGTAATCAACGGCAGCTGCTCAGCCAGCAGCCGGTGCCACCGCAGGTGAGATTGATCGGCGCGGATGGAAAGACCACGGAGATCCCACCGGAGCAGTTGAGGGTGGGGCAGCGGTTCGCGGTGGCGATGGGCCACAATGTGCCGGTGGAGGCGCGGCTGGAGACCGCCGAGGCGTCGATCGGACTGGCGTGGATCAACGGGGAGGCGGAGCCGCGGGTTTTCCGCGCGGGTCAGCGGGTGCCGGCGGGCGCGCAGAATCTCATGCGGGGCGAGCTGGAGCTTACCGCAACGCGAGGCTGGGACGGCTCGCTGCTAGCCGAGTTGCTCAAGCCGGTGGTGCGCGAGGGCGGTCGCTATCGGTTTCTGGAGCGCGTCATTCAAGGCTACCTCGTGTCGGTCATCGGTATCGCGGCACTCGCAGGCGCGGGCTGGTGGTGGGGGACGGGCGACAGGCTGCGCGCGGGCGCGGTGGTGACGGCGATTTTGGTCGTGTCGTGTCCGTGCGCGCTCGGGCTGGCGTTTCCACTTGCGGAGGAGATGGCGAGCATGGCGCTTCGGCGCCGCGGGGTGTTTGTGCGTGCGGCCGATCTTTGGCCGCGGTTGGACCGCGTGCGGAAGCTCGTCTTCGACAAGACAGGCACGCTGACGCCGGAGACGCCGTTGCTGTTTAATCCCGAGGCACTGGTGGAACTGGGCGACGGCGAACGGGCGGCGTTGCTGGCATTGGTGCAGGCCAGTGCGCATCCGCTCAGCCGGTCGTTGCACGAAAATTTGCTGATGCTTGGCCGGGTCGATCCGCTGGAAGGCGAGGTGCACGAGACCATCGGTTGCGGTGTCGAGCTGGGTGGGTGGTCGCTGGGACGTCCCGGCTGGAAAGACGGCGAGGGAAGTGAGCGGGCAGGCGTGGTGTTCGCCAGCGGCGGACTTATGCGGGCGCGTTTTACGTTTGCCGAGCGGGCAAGGGTGGACGCACGCGATGAGTTGGAGGCGTTGGCAAAACGCGGGTTGAGCACCCATGTGCTCAGTGGCGACGGGCAGGCCAAGGTCGATGCGCTGGCGTGGGATCTTGGTTTGCCCGAGGGACGCGTGCTCGGCGGCCTTTCGCCGCAGGATAAGGCCCGCTGGCTCGACGCCCATGGTGCGGAGCAGATGCTCATGCTCGGCGATGGGGCGAACGACAGTCTGGCGTTTGACCGCGCCCTGTGCCGGGGCACGCCGGCGATCCATCAGGGGGTGCTGGCGGAGAAGGCGGATTTTTATTATCTCGGGCGCGGCATCGCGGGCGTCCGCGCGCTCTTCGAGGTCAACGACGCTCGCCGGCGGACGCAGCGGGTGCTGTTGGTGTTTATGGTCGTCTATAACCTCTTCGCGGTCGGGCTGGCGGTCGCGGGACGGATGAATCCGCTGGTGGCGGCGATCCTCATGCCGGTCAGTTCGCTGCTTACGCTGGCGCTCGTGGGGTGGGGGATGCGCGGCGTTGCGAAGCTGACGGCGTGACGCCGGTCTGCCGGCGAAACCAGCGCGCGAAATAACTTTGGTCGGGCAGGCCGACGGCGGCGGCGATTTAGCCCACCTGCACGCCTTGGGTGAGGAGTTTTTTGACTTCTGTGAGCCGGCGTTGGGCGCGGTGCTGGCGGAGGGTGGCCGCCTCGTCGCGCCCGGCATAAACGTAGAGCGTATCGCCCTCCACCAGCGCGGCAGGATCAGCCGTGAAGATCAGATTGCCCTCGGCATCGCGCTTAAGAAGCGGGTTGCAACTCTCGCGTTTTAACGGATGGCCGAGCGGCGGCACGTTCGCGTTAAACACCTTCATGGAGGTGACACCGTCTTTGCCGATGCCGCCCGCAGCTTGGGCGGAAAGCGGAGCAGTCGCTGTTACCAGCAAGACGCAAAGGGCCGTGAGGATGACTGGAGAAAAAGCACCGGGCCAGAAGGCGGACCCGGTGCTTGAGCGCGTGGGTCATGGATTGACCACCAGTCGATAAAATCTCTTGGGTTGGGCCGCTCCGCCGACGTCGGTGACCAAGAGGGTGCCGCCGGTGCCGGCGATATTGTCCTGCACCGTCACCCAG
>JAHFTG010000083.1 GCA_023269455.1 Opitutaceae bacterium
TATCCCTTCAGCTTCGAAGAGAGCCGCCACATCATCCCTCAGGAGGCCATCAAAACCCTGTTCGAACTCACCAAAGGCGAGGCCATCATCGCCACCGGCGTGGGCCAGCACCAGATGTGGGCCGCGCAGTTCTACCAGTTTGACGAACCGCGCCGCTACGTCAGCTCGCTCGGTCTTGGCGCGATGGGCTACGGCTATCCCGCCGCGATGGGAGCGAAGGTCGCCTGCCCCGACAGGCAAGTCATCGACATCGACGGCGATGGTTCCTTCCTGATGAACATTCAGGAACTCGCCACCGCCTGCGTCGAGAAGATCGCCGCGAAAGCGATGATTCTTAACAACCAGCACCTCGGCATGGTCGTGCAGTGGGAAGACCGTTTCTACGGCAGCGTGCGCGGCAACACCGTCCTCGGCCACCACGACAACATCGGCAGCCCCGACAATCCCTCCGGCCTGTATCCCGACTTCGTGAAGATCGCCGAAGGTTTCGGCGTGAAAGGCCGCCGCGTCATCAAAAAAAGCGAACTCCGCGAGGCCATCCAGGAGATGCTCGATCACGACGGCCCCTACGTCCTCGACATCATCGTGCCCTACACCGAGCACGTGCTGCCCATGATCCCCGCCGGCAAGACAGTGAAGGAAATGATCCTCAAGTAAGCGGAACCCATCGGCGCGGCGCGCCGCTCAGTTCTCAAAGCCCGAGACGGAAACGCTTCGGGCTTTTTCGTGCCCGGCCTCCCTTCAACCCTCTCTCCCACGGACGTGACACAAAAAAACCGCGCCACCCGAAGGTGACGCGGTCTTGGTGAAGCAGGAAAACCCCGCGAGGCCTTAAGCCGTCGGAACGCTCTGGATCGTCTTGAGGATGCGGGACGCGATCTCGTAAGGATTGCCGGCGGAGTTCGGACGACGATCTTCAAGGTAACCCTTGTAGCCGTTGTTGGCGAAGCTGTGCGGCACGCGGATGGAGGCGCCGCGGTCGGCGATACCGTAGGAGAACTTGTCGATCGACTGGGTCTCGTGGAGACCGGTGAGGCGGAGGTGGTTGTCCGGACCGTAAACCGCGATGTGCTCGGCGGTGAACTTGGAGAACGCCGCCATGAGCTTCTCGAAGTAGTCCTTGCCGCCGATTTCGCGCATGAACTTCGTGGAGAAGTTGGCATGCATGCCCGAACCGTTCCAGTCCAAGGGCTCGGAGTAGGCGCCGAGGATCGGCTTGCAGTGGAATTCGACGTCGATCTGGTATTTCTCACAGAGACGGAGCAGCAGGTAGCGGGCGACCCAGACTTCGTCGGCGGCCTTCTTGGAGCCCTTGCCGAAGATCTGGAATTCCCACTGCCCCTTGGCCACTTCGGCGTTGATGCCTTCGTGGTTGATGCCGGCATCCAAACAGAGATCGAGATGCTCTTCGACGATCTGGCGGGCCACGTCGCCCACATACTTGTAACCCACGCCCGTGTAGTAAGGGCCTTGGGGCGAAGGGAAACCACCCTCGGGGAAACCGAGAGGACGACCGTCTTGATAAAGGAAATATTCCTGCTCGAAGCCGAACCAGGTGTCGGGATCGTCCACGATGGTGGCGCGGGAATTGGTGGGATGCGGGGTCTTTCCGTCCGGCATCATGACTTCGCACAACACCAGCACGCCATTCTTGCGCGTCGTGTCGGGATAAACGGCGACAGGCTTCAGCACGCAATCCGAGCTGCGGCCTTCGGCCTGCTTGGTCGAGCTGCCGTCAAAGCCCCAGAGGGGAAGTTCTTCGAGCTTCGGGAAGCTGGCGAATTCCTTGATCTGAGTTTTGCCACGCAGGCCAGCCACGGGTTTGTAGCCGTCGAGCCAGATGTATTCCAGTTTGTATTTAGCCATAGATTTAGGTCGTTTTGGGAGGATTTAGCCGGGGTAACAAACGTCTTTGGCGACGCCGAAACGCGGGCCTAAAGCCGTGGCCCACTATGAGCACCTGTCATGCCAGAGGAACCCGGAAGTTGCTCGATGCCCCGTGATTTTTCGCCTCTTTGCACGCCGCCGCTGCGCAAGGGGAAAACTCGCCCTTGCCAGAACTGTTCTCCATGCGGATGGTCTGCCCGCGTTTCCCATGCACGAAGTCAAAGATACCGCCCGCGCCCTCGTGCGCATCGGCTACGACGGCCGGGTCCACAAAACCTTCCGCGGTCATCTGGCCAAGGAGCGTTTTGATAACGAAGTCTTTGTGCTTAAATACCTTGAAAAAAAAGGCTGCGACTTCGTCCCTCGCCTTTTGGAGGTCGATGCGGACGCCCTTAAATTCATCACCACCAACTGCGGCACCCGGGTCGATCACTTGAGTGAAGAGCGGATGAAGGAGATTTTCGCCGAACTCGAAAGCTATGGCGTGAGGCACGACGATGCCTTCATGCGAAACATCACCTACAACGCCGCCGCCGGCCGGTTTTGCATCATTGATTTCGAGTTCGCCACCCTGCTGGACGGCAGCAACCACCCGCCCCCTCAGACCGGCTGAATCCGTGACTCATTTTGGTCACACGTCCGGCCTCAACTGGTCAAATATGAGCAATTTTCATCCCAGTGATTGCACTCCGCACTCCCGACTTGGTAATTCAGTCCCCTTCATGCCCTTCGTCCGCTTGATCCAGCGGCTCCTTTTGTCTGCCTAAAGCGCAATGCCCCCGATCCCCGTTTCACCTCCTCCCGTCCACCGCATCATCTGGTCCGGCCTCACCGATAAAGGCCCTGTGCGGCTCAATAACGAAGACGCCTTCCTCGGCCTGACCTTCAACGGACACGAAGTGCGCTATCTCGGGAAAACCGGCGAAGCATCGATGGCTTCGGCCGATTTCGTATTCGCCGTCAGCGATGGCATGGGAGGAGCCAAATCCGGTGAGTTCGCCAGCCGCATCGCCATAGAAAAAATCACCAAGCTCCTGCCCAAAGGCTACCGCCTCTCGGCGCGCGGCATGGCCAGCGGTTTCCAAGATTTGCTGGTCGAACTCTTCGAAGCCATCCACCACGAACTGCTGAAACTCGGCCAGGCCTACGAAGAATGCTCCGGCATGGGAGCCACCCTCAGCCTGTGCTGGTTTTCTCCCGAGTGGATGTATTTCGCGCACATCGGCGACAGCCGCATCTACTACCTGCCGAAAGAAGGCGGCTTCAGTCAGATCACCCACGATCACAGTCAGGTCGGCTGGATGCGGCGCGCCGGCCAGCTCAATGAACGCGAGGCCCGCAACCATCCGCGTCGCAACGTCCTCAATCAGGTGCTCGGCGGCGGCAACCAGTTCATCGACCCGCACATCGGCGCGGTCGGCTACCGCCCCGGCGATCGCTTTGTCATCTGTTCCGACGGCCTCGTGGACGGCCTCTGGGATCACCACATCGAAGAAATCGTCCGCACGCCCCCCGCCCCCGAACAAGCGACCCTCTCGACCGCCCAACGCCTCATCAACGGCGCCTTGGAAAACGCCAGTCGCGACAACATCACCGCCGTCGTGCTGGAGATTCTGCCCGGAGCGAACTAAAGGCACGGCGCGTGCAGTTTATCACTCCGCGATGAACCGCATTTTTGTTTACGGCACGCTCAAGCGCGGCTGCAAAAACCACCGCCACCTCGTCGGCCAAACCTACGTTGGCGAGGCGCGCACCGCACCGGGCTTTTGCCTCTACGATCTCGGCGATTACCCCGGCATGGTGGCCGACGCGACCGACCGCGAAGGCGTGACCGGTGAACTGTGGGATACTGACGCCGCCGCCCTCGCCCACCTCGACGATTTCGAAGGCATTTCCGAAGGTCTTTACCGGCGTGTCACCGTGCCCATCGTTCATCCCTCAGACTGCTCCGAAGCCTTCGCTTATCTCTACGCACGCAGTGTCGAAGGATTGCCCGTGATCGGGCACACTTGGCGCGAGTAAACGCCGCCGCCGCAGGCTGATTTCGATTATTCTTTCAGCGCCTTCTTCGGCACCCGCGCGACCTTCACGAACTTCACGCGAAACAAATCCTCGAGCGTATCGCGCACCTCGGTCGGAATCCTCTCCACCAGCGCATCCAGCGAAGGCAGTCCTTTTTTTTCTGCGGCTGCTTCCGCCGCCGCTTCGGCCAGTTCACGCGCCGCCTTGGAGTTCAACGTCTCCCCGCGCTCGGCCACCTCCGCGCGCATCGCCGACTCCGCCGCCGCGTCAGGCCACACCGGGCCCTCTTCGTCAAACGTCGGGGCACCCGTCGCGCCCGTGGTCGCCGTCGCGGCGGCGATGGCCGCCACTTCGACCGCCGGCATATGCGGCTGCATTTCCACGGAGGCCTCTTCATCCGGCGCATCAGGATCACCCTCGGTGACCCCGTTCACCGGCTGCGCCGCCCGGTCCGCCGCCAGCACGACCGACAACCGCGACTCCAACCGATCAATCAGCCCTTTTTTTTTTCGCCGTCCGCGTCGGTTGACGCTGCGACGGCGGGGGATTCGTCCGCGAGCGCCGCGAGTTCTTTGATGAGCGAATCGATCGCCCGCGACCGGCTCGCCTCGACCGCCTTGAGCAACGTCACCTCAAAATTGATCTTTTCCGAAAGCCCGAGCTTCACGCCGCTCTCGCCCTCGCGCAGGCCGTCGAGCAGGCGCGTGAGCTGCTCCGTCGTGAGCGACACACCGCCGAGCATTTCGGTGCGCCCATTTTTCGCGATGGCGTCGAGTAAGGCCTGCCGCACGAGCGCCTGCAAATCCGTGAGCAGCCGCACGAGGTCGCGTCCGCTTTCGTCGCACTCGTCAACGATCTCGATGATCTTTTTGTGGTCGCCCGACGCGACGGCTCCGGCGAGCGCGGCGATTTTTTCCGAGGAGACGAGGCCGTAAACATCGAGCACGTCCGGCTCGGAAATCTCCGTGCCGCAAAACGAGATCATCTGATCAAAAATCGACTGTGCATCACGCATGCCGCCATCGGCCATACGAGCGATGCAGGCGAGCGCGGCGTCGGTCACTTTGATCTTTTCCTCGATGGCGATCTGCTTGAGACGACCGACGATCAACGCCGCCGGAATCGGCTTCAGGTCGAAGCGCTGGCAGCGCGAAAGAATCGTCGGCAGCACCTTTTGCACGTCGGTCGTCGCGAAGACAAACTTCACGTGCTCGGGCGGTTCTTCGAGGGTCTTCAACAGCGCGTTGAACGCCTGGTTGGAGAGCATGTGAACCTCGTCGATGATGTAGATTTTATATTTCCCCTGGGTCGGCGCATAGCGCACGTCGTCGCGCAGTTCGCGGATCTGATCGACCGAGTTGTTGGACGCGCCATCGATCTCGATCACGTCCATCGACGTGCCCTCGGTGATCGACTGGACGGCGGGATCTTTCGGGTCGAAGTCGGCATTGGGCCCGCCGGTGCAGTTGAGCGCCTTGGCAAAAATGCGCGCCGTCGAGGTCTTGCCCGTGCCGCGCGGCCCCACGAACAGGTAGGCGTGGGCGATGCGGTTGCGCGCGATGGCGTTTTTCAGCGTGCGCATCACGTGGTCCTGCCCGACGACGTCGTTAAACGTCTGGGGGCGCCACTTGCGCGCGATGACTTGGTAGGACGAAGACACTGGGCGTAGGGTTGGATTTATGAAATAGACCGGACCGGCGTAGGTGGAAAACCGGGCTCGGCCAAGGCGACCGAGGTCGACCAGAGGCCCGTGCCGCCGAGGGCAACACCGGCCCAGTCAGGTTGCCCCCCACTCGTAGAGTTCGACGGTCTGGTGTATTTCATAAATACACCCCCGAGTGCATGGTGGATCGAGCCCGGTGCAACCAGAAATTCGCAGCCCGGGAAAACGAAAGTAATTAAGACCTTAAGTTTTGCTTAATTCAGACCGATATCCCCCACAGCACTTCATATCATGCGGTTGTGCCCGCCGATTAGCCCTCCCTATTCCCCATGAATATTCATCGTATCTACCCGCTGGCTCTAGTCGTCACCGCTTTGGGACTTGGCCTCGGCTATTTTTCATCCGCCAAGGCGGCCATGTCCCCGCGCTATCAAATCATAAACGCCGGCACCGGAAACACCGTGGATCGACACATGGCAACAATCGCCTTGGACACCACGCAGACACCTGCGGTTACCGTAAGCCAGAAGGGTAAGCTTTTTAGCCCTGACAGCGTTGAACTTCACGTCGGCCAGACGCTGGAGATCACCAACGACGACCAAACCATCCATAACGCCTACTGCCAGAGTGGAGACTTTAAATACAACGCCGGAGCCCAGTCCCCCGGCAGCACGTCAAAAGTCACCTTCACTGCGGCGGGCACCTACGACGTGCGCTGTGCGATTCATCCGAAAATGATCCTGCATGTGAAAGTCCTCGAGTAACATGAAACTCCGGCCCGGCACCCTCGTTGTCCTCGGCTCGCTGACCGTTTTTTTCGGTCTGGTCGGCTGCGGTCGATCCGATTTCGCCGCGACTCCGGAATCCCGCTTCGTGGTCACCGTCAACGACCAGTTCAAAATCAGTCCCTCACAGCTAAGCTGCAAAGCGGGCCAAGCCATCGTCATCCACGTCACCAACACCATTCCGAAAACGGGACCCGATATCGCGCACAATCTGATCCTGCTCGATTCGACCGTGGATGCGGATGCATTCGGGCAGGCCACCCTGACCGCCGCGGCCGAATACAATTACATCCCCAGCCAATTTCTTTCGCGAGTGCTCGCCCGCACCCAGCTCCTCCATCCGGGCGACTCCGCTGATCTTGCATTCATCGCGCCAAGCATGCCCGGCGCATACCCTCTTCTTTGCGCGTTCCCCGGCCACTGCGGCCTGGGCATGCGAGCCACCCTGACAGTCCGCTAAAACCTCCCCCTCCTTCGCTCACATGAACACCACGCTTGATTTCCCCGCAGTGTGCCTCCGCTTGGCTTTCGTCGTCCTTGCAACCTGTTCGTGCAACCGTGCAAGCGCCACGGCCCCCGCCTCCGACACGGACTTTCGCGCCGCCTACACTCGCCCCGCCGGTGCGCCACAGAATGCCGCCAATCCCTCCTCCCCTCAACGCATCGCCCTGGGAAAAATGCTCTTCTTCGACCCCCGCCTCTCCGGATCGAACGTCATGAGCTGCGCGACCTGCCACAACCCCTCTTTCGCATGGGCCGACCATCTGCCTGTCGGCGTAGGCAGCGGTCATCACCCCCTCGGACGCCACACGCCCACGATCCTCAACGCCGCCTTTAACGATCTTCAAATGTGGGACGGTCGGTTTAACACCCTCGAACAACAAGCCCTCGGCCCCATGTTGTCTCCCGCCGAGATGCATAGCACCCCTGAGCTAATCGTCAGCCGCCTCTCGAACGTCCCTCGCTACGTCGAACTCTTCCACGAAGCCTATGGTGAAAGCGGCATCACTGCCGATAACATTGCCAAGGCCATCGGCTCCTTCGAGCGCACCATCATCTCGGCCGAGGCGCCTTTCGACCGCTATGTCGCCGGCGACAATCACGCCATCTCGCCGGCGGCCATTCGGGGATTCACGCTCTTCAACACCAAGGCCAACTGCGTCGTATGCCACTCCGGGTGGAACTTCACCGACAGCTCCTTTCATGACATCGGCGTCACGGGCGACGACTTGGGGCGCGGCCCCATCATCCGCCTCGACTCCATGAATCACGCATTCAAGACCCCCACTCTGCGCAACATCGATCAACGCGCCCCCTATACCCACAACGGCTCTGAACCCAGCATCGAGTCGGTCATTGAGCTATACAACCAAGGCGGTCGCGCCAAACGCCCCACCCTCTCCGGTGACATCAAGCCCCTCGGTCTCTCTGCCGCCGAAGTCAGCGACCTCACGGCCTTCCTTCACACGCTCACCAGCCACGATCCCGCCGTCACCCTGCCCGAACTCCCCTGATCCCTGATCAGGCCCGATAAACGCCTGCCCATGAAGCTCCCAAAACTGAGACTGCGCGCAAAGCTGCTGGTTGGCTTCCTGCTGATCGCTCTGCTCACCCTCGGTCTGGGAGTTATAAGCAATCGTCAATTCACTCGCGTCGCCCGCGCGACCACCCAAGGCCTCGAAAACAGCCTCGCCACTCTGACCACCCGCGAAGCCGCTTCCCAACTGGCGGCCTCCCGATCCGAGCTCGTTCAACAACTTCTCCGGGCCACCAGCTCGGCAAACGCCAAGGCGATCATCCAAAGTGCCGATTGGCGCACCCTGATGGACAACCCCATCCTGGCGCCCGGCCTCAAACAGGCGCTCTCGATCTACGCAGCCCGGCGATGCGATTTTCTGATCGCCCAGGAAACCATCGCCGCCCACTTGGAAACCATCCGGGGCCTCGAAGAAGATCTTCGCACCCGTCTTGTCCCCGCCGAACGTAATCTGGCGGCAAATCAGGTTCTGAAAGACGAAGCCGTCAAAAAAGAAATCGAGACGCTGAGCGACGACACCACCACACGCCTCTTTGTCAATTTCGACGCCACCATGGGCGTCCTCAGCATCGCCCTCGACACCCAGGCAGGCTTGTTTCGGCTGCAAGCCGCCGAATCGACAGGAACCCCGGCCAGCAAACTCCGCGACGAGCTTGCCTCCGCCCTCGCCACGCAGACCGACCCCACGGCACTCGTCCTTATCAAACTCCTGCGCACCGCGCCCGCCGAAGGCTCGCCTACTGCGGCAAGCCATCCCGCCCTCTTCAAGGCGCTTACCGATTTCACGGCCAGCATTATCTTCAACGGTCGCA
>JAHFTG010000438.1 GCA_023269455.1 Opitutaceae bacterium
GCGACGTGCTGCTGCAATTCCTCACCTAGGCCACGATCCTGTCACTGATGGGCGGCGCCCTCGGCGTCATCACCGGCGCCATCGCCTCGCATTTCATTTCCCAGATCAACGGCTGGCCCGTGTTGCTCTCGCCGCTGTGGATCGGACTCGCGTGCGGCGTCAGCGCCCTCATCGGCATCGCCTTCGGTTTCTTCCCCGCCTTCAAGGCCGCGCAACTCGACCCGATCGAGGCGCTACGGTACGAGTGATTTCCTAGCCACGGACTGCACCGGTTCGGATCGGTGTTATCCGCGGTTTTTATCCGTGTGATCCGTGGTTAAAACAACTCCCGTGCGCACCTGATTCTCGCGTACCCCGCCAGCACGCCGCCCGTCCCATTCGCGGGAATCATGACTCCCGCCACCGCCGTTTTTCGGCGTGAGGCGAGCACCCTAAAATTCCATGCTTTCCGTTGTTAGTTTTTATCGATCTCCAGAACAATAAGTTACGCGTGGTCTGAAAACGTTGGCACGGCGCTAGCAATTAGCTCGGGCATCCAATCATTATCATGAAGACCACCCGTAACATCCTCTCGATCGTCATCGCCGCCGGCACTGCCGGTGTGGCCCTGCTCGCTATCAGTAACATCATTTCCGCCGACATCGCGCTCGCGATCATCGCGGTCAGCGGCCTCGCCGGCTTCGCCGCGCTGGACTACTCGCGCAACCTGAAGTCGCTCCGGGTCCCGGGCCGCCTCCTGCGCCCCACCCTCCCGGTCGCCGCCAACGTCGCCGCCGCCTGCACCGTCCGCCGCGCCGCCTGATTCGACTGCCCCGCAGCCGAATCACCTCGCCGCAGCCCTGGGGCGGAGGCGGGTGAACCACTGCGGTGCCACGGTTGAGAGCCACTCTTGACCTCGTCCCTCGTCACTCATCACTTTCCCCAATGGCCAACGACCACGCCCCCCACCGCATCCTGGTGGCCGACGATCAAGCCGATGTCCTCGAAGCCCTGCGCCTCCTCCTCAAAGCCGAGGGCTACCAGATCGAGACCGTCAAGTCGCCCGCCGCGGTGATGAAGGCCATCGAGGCCCGCGACTTCGACCTCGCGATCATCGACCTCAATTACTCGCGCGACACGACGTCCGGCCAGGAGGGCCTGGACCTGCTCGCGAAACTCCAGGCCGCCGACGTCACCTTGCCGGTCGTCGTGATGACCGCCTGGGCCAGCGTTGAGATCGCCGTCGAGGCCATGCGCCGCGGCGCGAAAGATTTTATCACCAAGCCCTGGGAAAACCCGCGCCTGGTCTCGATCGTCAAGAACCAGATCGAACTCGCCGGCGCCGTGCGCGCCTACCGCCGGCTCGAGCAGGAGAACCAGATTCTCCGCGGCAAGGGCGGCCCCAATCTCATCGCCCAGTCGGCCGCGATGCGGCCGGTCCTCGAGATCATTTCCCGCGTCGGCCCCTCCGACGCCAACGTCCTCATCACCGGCGAGAACGGCACCGGCAAGGGCGTCGTCGCCCAGGCGCTGCACGCCGTGTCGGTCCGCGCCGGCAAGCCTTTCATCTCGGTCAACATGGGCGGCCTCCCCGAGGGCGTGTTCGAGAGCGAACTCTTCGGCCACGTCCGCGGCGCGTTCACCGACGCCAAGTCCGACCGCGCCGGCCGCTTCGAGCTGGCCGACACCGGCACCCTCTTCCTCGACGAAATCGGCAACATCCCGCTCAGCCAGCAGGCCAAGATCCTGCGCACGCTCGAGACCGGTGAGTTCGAGCGCGTCGGCTCCTCCCGCGCCTGCCGCGCCAACGTCCGCCTCATCTCCGCCACCAACTCCGACCTGCAGGCCGAGGTCGCCGCCGGCAAGTTCCGCCAGGATCTCCTTTTCCGCCTCAACACGATCCACCTCCACCTGCCGCCGCTGCGCGAGCGCCGCGAGGACATCGCCCTCCTCGCCCAGCACTTCCTCAAGGGCCACGTCGAGCGCTACCGCAAGTCGATCACCGGCTTCGACGACAGCGCCGTCGAGGCGATGAAGAACTACGCCTGGCCGGGCAACGTCCGCGAACTCGACCACTCCGTTGAGCGCGGCGTGCTGATGACGCAGGGCAAGGTCATCCGCGCCCCCGACCTCGGCCTCAACGCCGGCCAGTCCGCCCCGCGCCTCGAGGACATGAGCCTCGAGGAAGTCGAATCCTTCCTGATCAAGAAGACCCTCGCCCGCTGCGACGGCAACGCCCGCAAAGCCGCCGAGGAACTCGGCTTAAGCAGGAGCGCATTCTACCGCCGCTTGGAGCGTTACGGGCTGTAAGAGCCGCGGCCCATCATAGGCCCTATAAGTCCTATAGGACCCATGGGACCTATGATTTTCCTTTGCGCCCCCAGCGCCTTTTTGCGGCCATCATAAAGTAAGCCCATGGCCGTCCCCAAGAAACGCCGTTTAAGCCACGAGAATCGCGTGTTCTACTACACGCTCCTCGGCGGCCTGCCCGCGGTCATCACCGCGATGGCACTGCTGCTCCTGGGCGACTTCACGCCCAAGGTGCAATGGACGCTCGGCCTCGTCATCTTCGGCTGCTGGTTCGGCTACGCCCTCGCCGTGCGCGAGCGCGTCGTGCGCCCGTTGCAGACGATGGCCAACCT
>JAHFTG010000358.1 GCA_023269455.1 Opitutaceae bacterium
GACTCGAAGGGCTTTCGGTGCTCGATGCGGAGGCCTCTGTGCTTGGTTCGCGACTGCGCGAACGCGGGCCGCTGCTCGTCACGCATTGGGGTATGAGCGGGCCGGCGATCTTGAAACTCTCCGCGTGGGGCGCGCGCGAACTCGCGGAGCGTGGCTACAAATTCACGCTTGGCGTTTCGTGGGTCGGCGAGCGCACGCCTGCGCAGGTGCAGGCGATGCTCGTGGCGGCGCGCGCGGTAAACCTGAAGAAAAAAATCACGACGTGGAATCCCTTCGCGTTGCCGTCGCGCCTTTGGGAACGGCTGGCGGTGGCGGCGGGGATCGCGCCGGACACGGTGTGGACGTCGGTGTCGAATGGCGCGTTGCAGGCGTTTGCCGCGCAGCTCGCGGCGGGCGAATTCACGGTCGAGGGCAAGAGTCTCAACAAGGAGGAATTCGTCACCTGCGGCGGCGTGCGGTTGCGCGAGGTGGATTTTAAAACGATGGAGAGCCGCCTGTGCCCGGGGCTGCATTTTGCGGGCGAACTGCTCGACATCGACGGCGTGACCGGCGGTTTTAATTTTCAGGCCGCGTGGACGACCGGCTGGCTCGCGGGCCGCGCGATGGCCGGCGTGTCAACCGGCTAAGTTTTCCCTGTCATGCCTTCATACTGGCAACTGCTGCTGTTGATTCTACCGGTTTTCGTGTTGATCGGGATTGGCGCGGTCATGCGCCGGGTGCGCTGGCTGAATGCCGAGGCCGATGCCAGCCTGCTCAAGCTCGTCGTCAATTTTCTCTACCCGTGCCTCATCTTTGAGAATGTGCTGGGCAACGTCGCGCTGCGCCAGCCAGGCAACCTGTTGCTCGCGCCGCTCGTCGGTTTTGCGACGATCACGATGGGGATTTATCTTTCCTATTACGCGGGGCGTTCGCTGGGGCTCACGCAGGGCGGGGGGCTGCGGACTTTCGCGTTTTCCACGGGCATCTACAACTATGGCTACATGGCCCTGCCGCTCATGGCGGCGCTGTTCGCAGACAAAACCGGCAGCGTGGGCGTGATGCTGGTTCACAATGTTGGCTGCGAGGCCGCGATTTGGACGGTGGGTATCCTCATGCTGGCGGGAGTGTCGCTGCGCGAGGGCTGGCGAAAACTTTTTAATGCGCCGGTGATCGCGCTGATCGCAGCGGTTCTGGGAAACACTTTGGACGTCGGGCGTTTCATGCCTTCGGTGGCGACCAACGTCATCTCGATGAGCGGAGCGTGTGCGATTCCTCTCGGCCTGCTTCTGATCGGGGCGACGTTGATGGAATACTTTGAGCGTCCGCGCGAGTTGTTCGATAGGCGTGTGACGATCGCTTCCAGCGTGCTGCGGTTGGGCGTGCTGCCGGTGCTGTTCCTGTTGCTGGCGAAATTCATCCCGTTTCCCGACGATTTGAAACGAGTGATCATCGTGCAGGCGGCGATGCCGGCGGGGATTCTGCCACTGGTGATCGCGAAGCACTACGGCGGGCGTCCCCTGACTGCGGTGCAGGTCGTTATCGGCACGACGGTGCTCGGGCTGTTTCTTATTCCGCTGTGGTTGCGACTGGGGCTTGGCTGGATTTTCCCGACTTGAAAGGGCGGGGCGATTTGTAAACGGCGCTGCGTTGACGCTTAAGCGCGTGGACGGCTTTCTCGCATCTCAATCATGGACTGGATCACCGACCCGCAAATCTGGATTTCGCTCTTCACGCTGACCGCGCTCGAAATCGTGCTCGGCATCGACAACATCATCTTCATCTCGATCCTCGCCGGGAAACTGCCCGCGCATCAGCAGGACAAGGCGCGCAAGCTCGGCCTCTCGCTCGCGCTGATCACGCGCATCCTGCTCCTGCTCAGTCTCACGTGGCTGATGACGCTGACCAAGCCGCTTTTCATCGTGCCCGTGCTCGGGCACGGCCTCTCGGGACGTGATCTGATCCTGTTTCTCGGCGGCCTGTTCCTAATCGGAAAAAGCGTGATGGAAGTTCACGAAAAAATGGAGGGCGACGAGCACGCGAGCATCGGAAAAGCCGCCGTGTCGTTCGCCGGGACGATCGTGCAGATCCTGCTCCTCGATATCGTGTTCTCGCTCGACTCGGTGATCACCGCGGTCGGCATGGCGCAGCATGTCGGGGTGATGATCGCGGCGGTGATCATCGCGCTTGGCGTGATGCTTTTGTTTGCGAAGGCGATCAGCGATTTCGTCAACCGTCATCCCACGCTCAAGATGCTCGCGTTGAGTTTCCTCATCCTGATCGGGATGGCGCTGGTGGGCGAGGCGCTCGGGCAGCACATCCCGAAAGGCTACATCTACTTCTCCATGGCGTTCGCGTTTGCAGTGGAAATGTTGAATCTGCGCATCCGCGCGAAAGGCAAGACGGCCACGCATTGACCCGCGGGCTTCTTCCGCCAACGAGACGGAAGAAGGTGACGGGGTTCAGACAGGTTTTGCCCCGGTGCGCTCTTTGACGGCCCAACGGTAAACATCAACGTAACGTTCGGCGCTCTGGCGCCAACTGAAGTCGCGCGCCATGCCGTTGAGGCGCAGCCGATCGAATTCGGAGCGGCGGTCGTAGTAAGTCGCGCAGGCCCACCCGATGGTGTTGTAGAGCGCG
>JAHFTG010000084.1 GCA_023269455.1 Opitutaceae bacterium
ACTTGCGCGCGTTGGACGAGGGCGCGTTGCGGAGTGGAGACGCGGCGCGTGCGCTGGCGGCCGAAAAGTTCGGTCTCGGTGACGAGGACGAGGCCGCCGATCTCGCCGAGCTTGCGCTTCGGGAGCGTGGACCAAAGCAGGCCGGCATCGGCGCGGTAGGTGCAGCGGAAGCCTTCGTTGAGCGAGCCGCGCACCCAGAGGGGTTGAAGGCCTTTGAAGCGGGAATCCTCGGCGAGGATTTCTTTGACGCGTTGTTCCTCGCCTTCTTTGGAGACGACGAAGGCGAGGCCGTAGCCGTCTTTTTTCCAGGCGACGAGCTGGCCGAGAAAGGCGCGTCGGGCTTCTTCTTCGGCAGCGAGACGTTCCTGGGCGACGAGGTCGTCGGACGGGTAGGTGCGGTGATGGTGGAGGCTTTCGGTATCCCAGGTGGCTTCGAGCACGTCGTCGCCATCGAAGAGCGCGGAGGCTTCGTCGAGGTCGCTCAGGCCGAAGGCGGCGGCGCAGCGGGCGAGAATGGGCGTGAGGTTGTCGAAGCCTTCGCGGGCGAAGGTGCTGAACTCTTCGTCGAGCGAGGCGGGTTCGACGAAGACGAGGTGGGTCGCGGGAGAAAGGTAGTCGGCGAGGCCGGTTTTCGATGGGTCGAGTTTGAGTCGGGGCGAGGCGGAGAGGGTGATCGAATCGACGGTTTCTCCGGAGCGCTGCGTGACGGGGTCGAAGGCGCGGATGTCTTCGATTTCGTCGCCGAAGAAATCGAGGCGGTAGGGCTCGTTGGCGGTGATCGGATAGACGTCGATGATGCCGCCGCGAATGGCGTAGTGGCCGGGGGATTCGCAGACGGCTTCGGAGTCGTAGTCGAGGGAGTTGAGCGTTTCGAGGAGGGCGTGAAACGGCTGGGTTTGCCCGCGCTTGAGAGTGAACTCGCGGGTGGAAAACGCTTCGAGGGCGGGGACGGGTTGGAGGAGGGCGGCGGGCGTCGTGAGGATGAAAAGCTGAGAGCTGAGAGCTAAGAGGCTAGAGCCGGAATCGGAGTCTGGCTCTAGCCTCTTGGCTCTAGCCTCTAAGCTCGCCTGCGTGCGTCGCGCACGCAGGCGGGAGAGGACGGTCATGCGGTCGGCGGAGGCGGCGAAGGCTTCGCGCATGTCGCGGGAGTCGGGCATCGACTCGGGGAAGATCAGCACGTCGAGCGCGACGGGATTACCGCCGGCGGAGCGGTGGAAAAAGGCGATGTCCTCGGCGAGTTGTTCGGCGTGTTTCAGTTCCTCGGCGACCACGAGCCAGACGGGCGCGGGGCGTCCGCGGGCAAGCTCGGCCAGCACGGCTCCGCGCGCGGGCGGGCACACGCCGGTGAGCTTGAGGCGGGAGAGGTTGTTGAGGACGGACATGGACGGAACGGAGTTTTAACGCAAAGACGCCAAGGCGCAAAGAGCACGCTGTAAAAAGCAAATGCGGTATGGTGCCGCGTTTACTCTAAGGTCGCCAAAGCCGCGCGGGCGGCGGCTTCTTCGGCGAGTTTTTTGGAGGTGCCGTGGCCGGTGCCGAGAAGGCGGTCGGCGAGATAGACGTGGGACGTGTATTCCTTGGCGTGGTCGGCGCCGCCGGACTGGATGGTTTCGTAGCGCAACGCACCGGTGCCGTGGAGCGGTTGCACGCGTTCCTGGAGGCGGCCTTTGGGGTTGGCGTCGTCGATCTTCAGGCTGGCGAGGCGGGCTTCGAGGGCGCCGTAGCTGCGAAGGATAAACGCCTCGGCGGCGGGCAGGCCGGCATCGAGGAAAATCGCGCCAACCACGGCTTCGTAGGCGTCGCCGGCGGCGGTGGGCGAGCCGCCGGTTTTGCGCTCGGCGGTGCAGAGGCGCAGGTGGGCGGGGAGGTCCAGTTCGTGGGCGAGGCCGGCGAGGAAAATGCCGTTGGTGAGGGCCACGCGGAGGCGGCTGAGTTCACCTTCGCGTTCGTGCGGCCGGAGGTTAAAAAGAGCGGCGGTGACGACGAACTGGATGACGGCATCCCCAAGGAATTCGAGGCGTTGGTAGTGTTCGCCGTCTTCGGGGTGTTCGTTGGCGTAGCCGGGATGCGTGAGTGCCTGAAGCAGCAGCGCGGGATCGCGAAACACGTGGCCGAGGCGGGCCTGAAGAGCTGCGAGAGAGGCACTCATGAGCTGGCGCTGGCGTAGCGGCGGAGGCCGCGATTGAAAACCGCGATGCCGAGCCCGAGCCAGAGGGCGGTGGTGGCGAGGAGCCAGACGGCGTTGTGCGGCTCGAAGCCGTGCAGGAGGGCGCGGGCGGGGACGTTGCTCACGATGACGGCGGGAAGAATCCACACGAAGATAACGTTGGCCGCGCCTCGGAAAGTCTCACGCGGCAGGCGGGAAAACTCCATCATCGTGAAGTAGCTGCCCTCGATGCCTTGGGCGGCTCCTAGCCAGAACGTGAGGGACACGATCATGAGGAGCGCGCCGTAGTTGATGAGGACGCCGCAGAGGACGAGCAGGGCATAAAGCGCGAGGTCGATGAAGGATGGAGCGAGGCCGAGTTTATCGATGGCGTAGGCGACCACAGCCATCGCGACAAAGGAGTTGGCGATGCCGTCGAGGTCGAGCTTGCGCGTGGAGACCATGAAGAGCGGGCTGCCGGGCTGGGCGAGGAAGAAGTCGAAGTGTCCGCTGCGGATGTTGCGGGCCATCTCGAAAAGGTTGCTCCAGAAAAATCCCATGATGAAGCGTTGCACGAGCATGGAGGTGCCGACGAGCAGGAGCATCTGGTATTTGGTCCAGCCGGCGATGTCGTCGGTGTGGCGGTAGATGACGGCGATGAGCAGGAGGTTCACGGCCATCCAGCCGAACTCGACCAGCGCCCACATGAGGAAATCAAAGCGGAACATCATCGTGCGCACGATCGAGTAGCGTGCGCAGGCGAGCCAGATTTTGACGTAGGAGAGGAGGGTCATCGGGTATCAGCCGCCGACGGCGGTGTGACGGCGCAGGCCGCGGGTCCAGAGAAGGCGGGCGATGCCGAGGAGCGCGACGACCCAGAAGGCTTGAAGGGCGAGGCCCGAAAGCGCGGAGCTCATGTCGAGGCGGCCGGTGAAAATCGCGGTGGGGAAATACATCTGGTAATAATACGGCAGCCACTGCGAGAGGTGGAAAAACCACGGCGGCATCAGGTCGAGCGGGAACATCTGGCCGCCGAGCACGGTTTCAACGGCGAGCGAGAGGATGATGAACGATTGAATTTCCAGAAACCAGAACGCGAGCAAGCCGAAGCAGTAGGCGATGGTGAATTGGATGAACGCGGCCATCACCATCGCGGGCAGGCCGAGGCCGAGCCGCCAGCCTTCGTGCGGAAACACGAGGTGATCCTTCAAGAGCGGCAAGACGACGATGATGGGCAGGAGCGCGAGCAGGCCGGAGACCGAACGGGCGGCGATGAAGATGCTGAAACGGTAGCCGTAGTAGTTGATGGGTTTCAGCAGGAATTGGTTGATGAGGCCGTTGCGGATTTCCTCGCTGATCTGATAGTCCTCGTTGAACGCGCCGATGAAGAACTGCATCACCAGCAGGAGCACGAAATAGGTGAGCGTCTGGTCGAGGTCGAAGCCGCCGATCTGCGTCTGGCCCTTGTAGGCGGCGCCCCAGAGGATGAACACGAACGCGAGGTGGAAAAGCGAGAAGAGCGCGCGGATGGCGAAGTTCCACCGGTAAACGATGTTGCTCTGGAGCCCGAGGAGGAAGGCGTGCCGGTATTTGGCGAGGGCGGACATGGGCAAAGTTGAGAGTTGAAAGTTGAGGGTTGAGAGTTGGAAACAGGGCCGAAGCTCCGGCTCTCAACCCTCAACTTTCATCTCTCAACTTATCTTATTTCAGATTGAAGCGCTTGATGACTTCTTTCGCGAGGTTCGTGTAGGCGGTGGCGCCGGGGGACAACGGGTCGTAGGCGAAGATCGTCTTGCCGAAGCTCGGGGCTTCGCTGAGGCGCACGGTGCGCGGGATGACGGTGTCGAAGATTTTTTCGGGGAGGTGTTTTCTGACCTCATCGACGACCTGGCGGGAGAGGTTGGTGCGGATGTCGAACATCGTCATGACGACGCCGCCGAGTTCGAGGCCGTTGTTGATGCCGGCGGACTTGATGCGCTCGACGTTGCGCAGGATCTGCCCGAGGCCTTCGAGGGCCATGTATTCACACTGGAGGGCGATGAGCAGGTAGTCGGCGGCGGCGAGGCTGTTCATCGAGAGCATGCCCATCGACGGCGGGCAATCGATGATGATGGCGCGGTAGCCGCCCGAGGCTTTGATCGGCTCGAGGACAGAGCGGAGCTTGGAGAGGTAGTTTTCCGTCTGGGCGAGCTCGATTTCGGCGGCGGCGAGGTCTTCTTCGGATGGGATGAGGGCGAGGTGCTCGATGCTGGTGGGGACAACCATTTCCAAGGCGGTGCCTTCGCCGCTGAGCGGACCGTAGAGGCTGCGGCCGACCTGTTTTTCAACGCCGACGGCACTCGTGGCGTTGGCCTGCGGATCGAGATCGATGAGCAGGGTATGGATCTTTTTGGCGGCGAGCGCGGCGGCCAGATTGACGGCGGTGGTGGTTTTGCCGACGCCGCCCTTCTGGTTGGCGATGGTGAAGACGAGGGAGGACATTTTGGGAATGACCAATGACCAATGACGAATGGACAGGGGGCAAAGAAAAACCGCCGGTCTGGTGGGACCGGCGGTCAGGCTGAAATTGGAGGCGCGAGCCACCGGCTTATAATTCCAAGGGGCTGAGGGGGGATAGCCGAAGTTGGGCCGGTTAATAACTGTCCGTCATGATCTATTGAACGGCCACGGTGCAAACCACGATAAGGCTAGGGATTATTGCCCGCTGACGCGTAGCCGAAGAAAACGATGAGCGCTCGCCGTGACGGCGACCGTGTCGGTGTAGGTATAGGTTTGGCCTATCGTGAGCAGGCCGGCGAGAGGGATGCTGGTCCAGGCACCGGAGAGGTCTCCATTGACTTCGATGGAGTAGGCGATGTCGGCGCGCTGCGGCGCGAACGTCAGCGTTAGATAGGTTGTTCCATTGCTGGTAACGGTGCCCACCTTGGGAAGAATGGCGCTGTTGGCGACAGTGGGTGTGCCACCAAGGGCATATTCAAGCAGGTTGGGCAAACCGTCCAAGTTGGAGACGGCGCTATCGGCGGCGATCCCGGTGTTGGCGGTGGTGCCGAAGGAGGATTGCCGCCAGCTTTGCAGCGCGGTGTTGATCGTGATGGTAAAAGCCTGAGTGGCGTCGGGAGCCGTCCCGTTGCTGGCGGTGAGCGTGCCACTGAAAGTGCCCGCCATCGTGGGCGTGCCCGAGATTACGCCTGCGCCGGAAATCGTCAGTCCATTGGGCAAGGATCCCGATGTGACGGTAAAAGCGAGGGGAGGCAGCCCAGTTGCCGTGCAGGAGTAGAGATAGGACGCGCTGATCGTGCCACTGGCGGCGGGGGGAGAACTGGTGAATTGCGGCTGCATGGGGAATGCCGCGTAGCCCTGCCAAGTGGGCGAGGTGAAACCCGTGCTACCTTTCACGTAATATACGATGAAGCCGTTCGCCACTGAAACGAAGGCACCGGAACCCAAAGCCGGAGCGTTTCCTCCAAAGATTGCGTTGGTCAGCAAGCTGCAGCCGTTGAATGCCGATGATCCAATACTGGTGACGCTGGATGGAATCGTTAAGCTGGTCAGCATGCTGCAACCGTTGAATGCCGAGGTTAAGATGCTGACGACACTGGCGGGAATCGCGTAGGCACCGCTTTTGGTGGCGGGGAATTGAATTAACGATGTTTGCAGTTTATCGAAGAGCACACCGTCTGAACTGCTGTAGCTCGTGTTCGCGGCATCGACTGAGATCGAAGCAAGCCCACTGCAACCGGCGAACGCACCACTGCCGATACTAGTTACGCCAGCAGGAATCGACACGCTGGTGAGTCCGATACAATCTTGGAATGCGTCGTAGGAGATACTGGTGACGCTGGGTGGAATCGTATAGGTTGCACCTTTGGCTGCCGGAAATTGAACGAGTGATGTTTGCAATTTATTGAAAAGCACCCCGTCCAAACTGCTGTAGGCCGGATTGGCAGCATCGACCGTTATCGAAGCAAGCCCGCTGGAGCCGTAAAAATTCGAGGTATCGATACTAGTCACGCCAGCAGGAATCGAAACGCTGGTGAGTTTGGTGCAGTTTCTGAACGCATTGAGCCCGATGCCGGTCACGGTGGATGGAATCGTGTAGGCACCGCTCTTGGCGGCGGGAAATTGAATGAACGATGTTTGCAGTTTATCGAAGAGCACACCGTCTAAACTGCTGTAATTCGGATTCGCGGCATCGACTGAGATCGAAGCAAGCCCACTGCAACCTAGGAATGCATTGGATCCGATGCTGGTCACGCCAGTAGTGATTGAAACGCTGGTGAGCCCGCTGCAGCCGCTGAATGCATAGGCTCCAATAGTGGTGACACTGGATGGAATTGAAATGCTGGTGAGCCCGCTGCAGCCGTAGAAATCATAGTCTGCGATATAGGTCGCTCCAGCAGGAATAGTTGCGTTAGTTAGTCCGCTGCATCCATAGAACTTCGCGGTTCCTATGCTGGTCAAGCCGGAGGGAATCGTTATGCTAGTTAGTCCCCTGCAGCCTGAGAAAACATAGCTTCCGATGCTGGTCAGGCCGGCGGGAATGGACACGCCGGTGAGTCCGCTGCAGCCTTCGAATGCAGAGTTTCCGATACTGGTCACGCTGGATGGAATCGACACCCCGGTCAGCACGCTGCAACCGCCGAATGCAATAGGTCCGATACTGGTGACACTGGATGGAATCGTGTAGGCTCCGCTCCTGCCTGGCGGGCATTGGATGAGTAATGTTTGTAGCTTATTGAAAAGCACTCCGTCCGAACTACTGTAGTTTGAATTTGCTACATCAACTGCGATAAAAGCAAGCGCACTACAGCCGGAGAACGCATAGTATCCGATACTGGTCACCCCAGCGGGAATCGAAACGCTGGTCAGTCCGCTGCAGCCTGAGAATGCATAATCCACCAGATTGGTAACACCGGATGGAATCGAAACGCTGGTCAGTCCTCGGCAGTTTTCGAACGCATAGCCTGCTATGCTGGTGACACTGCTGGGAATTGAAACGCTGGCTAGTGCGCTGCAACCGGAGAACGCATAGCTTGTGATACTGGTGAGACTGGATGGAATAGAAACGCTGATTAGCCCACTACAGCCCGAGAACGCATAGGTTGCGATGCTGGTGACACCGGATGGAATCGAAACGCTGGTCAGTGCGATGCAGTTTTGGAAAGCATAGCTTCCGATGCTGGTGACACTGGAGGGAATCGAAATGCTGGTCAGCTTGCCGCAGTATTGGAACACACTGTTTCCGATACTGGTGACGCCGATAGGAATCGAAATGCTGGTCAGCCCGTTGCAATTTGCGAACGCACTGTTTCCGATGCTGGTGACGCCCACAGGAAGCGAAACGCTGGTCAGCCCGTTGCAGTAGCCGAACGCACTTACGCCTATACTGGTGACGCTGGATGGAATAGAAACGCTGGTCAGATGTTCACAGTCGAAGAACGTAAAGTCTGCGATACTGGTAATGCTGGCAGGAATCGAAATGCTGGTCAGGCCGTTGCAGTTTCTGAATGCACCAGATCCGATACTGGTTACGCTTGCAGGAATCGTTAAGCTCGTCAGCCCGTAGCACAATTGAAACGCATTTTGTCCTATGTTCGTTACACCCCCAGGAATAGAAACACTGGTCAGCCCACTGCAAAAGGCGAACGCGCTGGTTCCGATGGCGGTCACCGGCTCGTCGTTAATGGTCGAGGGAATCGTAATTGCACCGGTGACGGAGGTCGGAAAGCCGGTGATGGTGATGGACGTTCCGTTGTCGGAATAAGTAAAATTCCCAGATGTTCCAGTAGTTGCCGCCGAAAGGGCGGGTAGGATGCAGCACAAAACCGCAAAAAACCTCCATGCGCCGAATGACCTTTTTTTTGCTGCCAAGAATCCGCTACAGCCACGGCGGGCACAAAAAAGGGCTGCAGGGTTGGTTTTCTGGTTCATTGGGTGACTAAAATGTGTGGGGCTTACCAAGAATGTCTCATGCTACTATGCCGAAAGACCGCCTTGATTGAGCCAGATTACTGCAACTTAGAGCCAGTTAGCCTTTCAAGCTTATATGCCTGAAATAGCTAGAAACTCACTTTTCTGATCATCGCGTTTCGATGGTCTTGGGCGGGTGTCCGTAAACACGCATCACCAAAGTTCCTTTTTATTGCGTTCTGTTTAAAGAGCTGAGGCGGCAGAGTGCCCCGCGTTTGACCGGCGAAGTTTACACTGACACCTCGGCGCTTCCGTTGTTTGAGGAGCTGAGAAAAGTCACGGCGTCCACACCGTCACTCATAGCATCACAAAAACCGGTCATTTTGAGGGTAAAACAGGCTAAACCTGTCCAAACCGCCTTTGCGGACTCCCCTTCGTATGGGGTTGATCTGTCGCAAGTTGTCCATAATAGAACAACTTATAAATTGGAGGCGCGAGCCGGAATCGAACCGGCGGTAGAGCTTTTGCAGAGCTCGGCCTTACCACTTGGCTATCGCGCCTTGATGAGAGCGGCGGACGTTGCAGGAAAAAAAATCCATCCG
>JAHFTG010000359.1 GCA_023269455.1 Opitutaceae bacterium
TCCTCGGTGAGCGGTTTCTACTTCAACCACCCCGACTCCAAATATTTCGCCGTCGGCAAACTCGGCAAAGACCAGCTCGAAGACTACGCCACCCGCACCGGTGTCCCCCTCGCCGAGCACGAAAAGTGGCTAGGCTCCTACCTCGACTACGATCCGAGCTGAGATCACTGAACTCCCGGCAAGAACCTTTCAAAACCACGGCCTCAAAGCTACAGTTTGGACTAAAGATCACGCAAAATTAAAGCGTATCTATCGCTATCAATTTCAGCCGACCGTAATCTCACATGGCGCATGTCGGTTTGTTTACATGCCCTCACAATTGCTGCCATAGTCTTCGACTCGCATTCGGCTCCTATCGTTATCGTCTGAATTATTCCGGCCGGGATATCTGCTAAAGCGCTAATTTTTTCATGCCTAAAGCGCTTATGATCCCGAGGAGCGATTATCCGGTATTCCCGTTCGTAGCTCCAATTCGCTGATTTGTGGAACAGAAGGTTGTTATCCGGAATTACCTGTCCATCTGAGCCAACTTGAACAGAGGGACGGAGGCTGTGATATTTGATCGGACCAACGGTAAGTTGGGACATTGCATCAAAATCCGATATCCACGAATGCTTAGGATCAAAACCAACGACAAACCCCTTATGTCCAGCAGTGTAGTGAGCCCATATTAGCAAAGCATCATCTGGATGGTCGGGAGGCGTCTGAGAAAAACATAAAATTCGAAGCTGCTCGCGTTCATTTTTCTGCGCTTTAAGCGCGGCTTGCCTAAGAGCCGGATGGCTAGCAGTCCCGCTTAATTCATCACGTATTTGTTTCGTAGCGTGAGAAACAACCTCTTCGTCTTTAAATATTCTCCCATCACGTGCCCGCGCTAACCGCAAAGCCGCAATCCGATGCGGTATCAGCTCTCGTTCGATGGCGCTGAGCCAATTGAGGTGGCTCAAGAAATCTTGATTCGGCAGACCTTCGAATGGGTCGTTGAGATCGCAGACCGGAGAAAAACGAATGGTTTTATTTTCGATCAGGTCAGTAACCCGTTCAGGCGGGCAATATTTGTATAAAGCACTCGCAATTTCCATCTACAAAAAATGGCTCAGTATCTGACAGCGGGCGAGAATATCCCCTTCTGGTCGCGTATTCTCAGTCTTGCATTCTTCTTCCCTCACCATTTATCCATCACGCCTCACCCATGCTCCATCAGCATAAAGTCCGTGTAACCGCACTCGCTCTCTGGCGCGCCATTCGCGTCAGCCGATGCGCGGCTGCACGGTCGGTGATCGTTTCTTAATCCCACACCCAAGAAACGTCCCCCTTCGCAACCGCGCCCGATTCCGGCGCGGTTTTTTTATGCGCCGTCGTCGGGCCGTCCGCCACCAAGACACCCGCCATGACCTCCGTCCCGTTCCCCGCCCGCTCCCACCGCGCCAGCCTCCTGATGATGCTCGGCTCGGCCGCGTGCTTCATCACCAACGTGCTCCTGATCCGCGCCCTCGGCGGCATTGACAACGTGAGCCTCTGGGTCGTCGTGTCCGCCCGCTTCCTCGTCGGCCTCGTCATCGTGTTCACGCTCTACCGGCGCGAGTTCCAGCCGTCCCACCTGTTCACCAACCGCAAGCTCATCGAACGCGGCCTCCTCGGTGGACTCTGCACGCTCGGATTCTACTACACCGTGACCAAACTCGGCGCCGGTCGCGCCACGTTCATCAACAACACCTACGTCATCTGGGGCGGACTGTTCGCCGTCTGGATGCTGCGCGAACACCTGCGCCCCGCCCTGCTCGGCGGCGCGGTCGCCACACTGGTCGGGCTGGGCTTCCTCACCAACCCGTTCGCAGGAAGCGGCCACACGGGCTTCTACGACTTCATCGCGTTCCTCAACGCCCTCAGTTCGGCGTGGATCGTCGTGACCATCCGCCAGCTCCACGCCCGCGAACACTCCTCCACGATCTTCGCCGCCCAGTGCGTTTTCGGCCTCATCATCTGCGGAGGTCCCGCCGTCGCCGGTCTGCACGCGATCACCCCGACCGCGTGGATCGTCCTCGCCATCGCCAGCACCTGCGCCGGAGCCGGCCAACTCCTCATGACCCAAGCCTTCCGCGATCTCTCCGTCGCCGAGGGTTCCCTCCTGCAAATGCTCGTGCCCCTCGGCATCGCCCTCGGCGGCGTCGCCTTCTTCGGCGAACACTTCACGGCGCCCGAACTCCTCGGCGTCGCCCTCATCCTCGCGGGCACCACCGCGCCCGCGCTTTTTGCCAAACCTCGGTCCGGCTGATCAATCACGCGCAAGCCTCACGAAGTCTCCATCACCGAAACCGACCTCAAATTCCGCTAGGCGCGCAGTCAGCGTCAAATTCCGATGAAAAGCGTCCCTCTCAAAAAAATTCGAGGTGGTTTCCCATCGGTTGGAATACCATCACCCCTCTCGCACTCCCACGCCCATGTCTTTCCGTATCGTTCGTCGCGAACCTTGGCTCATCGCCGCCGCCGTTCTACTCACTACGGCCGTGAGTCCGTCTCTGCCCGACCACCTCGAACTCGGTAGCCTCCTCGCCCTCGCCGCGCTCGCCTTGCTCCTCCAAGGCCTCGTTCGCGATCTCGCCATTC
>JAHFTG010000360.1 GCA_023269455.1 Opitutaceae bacterium
ACAGCATCTACCTGCTCGCCGAAGGCCGCCTCGTGAACCTCGGCTGCGCGACCGGCCACCCGTCGTTCGTGATGAGCAACAGCTTCACCAACCAGACGCTCGCCCAGCTCGACCTGTGGGCCAACCGGGACACCTACGCGACCGGCGTGTATCGCCTGCCCAAGCACCTCGACGAAGAAGTCGCCCGCCTGCACCTTGAGAAGATCGGCGCCAAGCTCACCAAGCTCACCAAGGACCAGGCCGAATACCTCGGCGTCCCCGTCGGCGGCCCCTACAAGCCCGAGCACTACCGCTACTAAGCGCCGCGCGGTTCAGCCGCCTCCAGCCCGAAAAGCCAAAGCGGCCGGATCTAGCTCCGGCCGCTTTTTTGCGGTCTGATAGGAGGGTAAGGGTCACGCGGAGGACGCGGAGTTTAAAAACAAAAATAGTTGGAAATTGATATCTTCCCCTCTCCGAGCTCTCGCGATTCCGCGTAAAACCACGGTTCGAATTATCGGTTCACGCGCAGGTGCAGAGACTCGGAGGAGGGAAGACCATAAGCCCCGCCATTCCCGTAGATTTGAGTTTCGTCAATCGTGACACTCGGGATGCTGAGTTGTCCGTAGGAGAAGGATATGCGGCGCATGGGGAGGAGAGTTGCAGAGATAGGTGCCCCTTAAGCTTTCACGAAGACGTCCGGAGGATCACAGTCGAGATTGAGTGGGGCCGGAGGGAGAAGGACCTGTTTATGCAAATCGGCAAGTTGAGGATGGAATTCTACTGGCTCAAAAAATGATGGACCACTGAAAGCCCCCTCCTTGTGGGGGCATTGTCGGGGTAACCGCGGTTTTGGCGGTTTTCAGCGGCTTTTACGTCCGAAATGCTCTTCGGGAATTAGGGCACAAAAAATCCCTCATCTTTTTAGGGATGAGGGATTAAAACTGGCGGGATGAACGGGACTCGAACCCGCGACCTTCTGCGTGACAGGCAGACGCTCTAACCAGCTGAGCTATCACCCCGGAAATGAGGAAAGAGGGCGAACGTAGAATCCGCCGAGTCACTGTCAAGCGTCGTTTGGACGCAAATTTGAACGAATTCTTTTTGCGCCTCTCAGGCGGATGCGCAGCCGTCCAAAACCTGCTGCCATACGGCGGTTTCACCGGGCAAGCCGACGGCGATCAGAGTGGCGGCGATTTCGTTTTCACCAGGCTCGATGACCGCGTGCCTGGGATCGGCAGGCAGCATTGGGAGCAATCGACGGGTGATCGCCCAGCAGGCCCACGCGCGGGCGCGGCGCAGTTCGCGGCGCGGTTCGTTCATCCGGTCGGCGTAGTGCTGGAAATGCACGCGCGGGTTGCCGATGAAAACGCCTTCGGGCGTGTGCCGGATAAACCACGCCATCGCCGCGTAGGGCATCGGGCAGAGCGCGAGAATCGGCTCATCCCCGCGCAGATCCGCGCCCATCGCACGGTCAAGGCACAGGATGGCGCGGGCCGCGTAGCCGTGTTGCCAGAGGTAGTGGCCGTATTCGAGGGCGGTGTGATAAAACCCCGCGCCGCGATCTTCGCCGTGCGCGTCGAACATGCGCCAGTCCATGTAAGGACGCGGTGCGGGCAGGTGCGGGCAGGGAGGCAGCGGCGTGCTCATCGGGTTGCGTTGCTGACGCCTCGCGCGATGCGGGTCAACCCCGGGCGCCGCCTTTGCCCTTGTCGCGTTGCGTGCGCGTTGCTAACGCTCGGAGCGTCCCGCACGTGCGCCCGTAGCTCAGTTGGATAGAGCACCTGCCTTCTAAGCTGGTGGTCGTGGGTTCGAATCCCGCCGGGCGCACCATTTTTTGCGGAACTCGTTTTGGCTGTTGCCAGTATCGTAGAACATTTGAGGTTTGGCGCATGGTCAAAATCACCGGTGAATACCAAGGCGATCTGCATTGTCTGGCGATCCATGAGCCTTCGGGTAACACGCTCCCGACTGACGCGCCCAAGGATAATCAAGGTCGTGGCGAGGCGTTTTCCCCGACCGATCTTACGGCGACATCGTTGGCGACGTGCATTGCCACGACGATGGCCATCGTTGCGCGCCGGCATGGCGTGGAGTTGAACGGCTTGAAATTTGAAGTGACGAAGGAGATGTCCGCAGACGCTCCGCGCCGGATCGTTCGGCTGGCGACGCAGGTTTGGCTGCCTATCGCGAAGACCGACGAGATGGCGAAGCTGCTGGAACACGCCGCGCATCACTGCCCCGTGCATAACAGTCTCCACCCGCAGATTGAAAAGCCGGTGGTGTTTCACTGGGCCGCATGAGCGAAAGCCCGGCCATTGCCACCTCCCGGCAGAGCGCGTCGGTCGGCGAACTGCCGTCTGATCTCGCGGGTCTGTTGGGGGATTTTTGGGGGCGCACTTCGCTCGGCTTATGCCTGACGAATGCGTCGGGCGCCATCGTGGCGGCCAACGCGGCGTTTTGCGAGACGGTGGGCCGGACGGCGCAGGAGTTGGTCGGGGCATCCGCCGTGGGCTTGCTCGCGGCCGAAGCGACTGTGCAGGGTTCGCTTGCACATCTCGCGTTCATCAACGGCGACGACACGGCGATGGCGGGCACCGTTTACCTGCACAAGAGCTCACGTCCGCTC
>JAHFTG010000002.1 GCA_023269455.1 Opitutaceae bacterium
ACGCCGTCGCCCTGGCAACGTTCGCAGCGTCCGCCGCGCACGTTGAAGGAGAAGCGGCTGGCCTTGTAGCCCCGGACCTTGGCGAGCGGCACGGTTGCGAAGAGGTCGCGCAGGAGATCGAGGAGTTTGGTGTAGGTGGCGGGATTCGAGCGCGGGCTGCGGCCGATGGGCGACTGGTCCACCTGCACGAGCTTCTCGAAGAGATCGAGGTTCTCGATGTGGCGGTGTTTGCCGGGGATGGACTTGGCGCCGTTTAATTTTCGCGCGGCGGCGGCGGCGAGGACGTCGTTGACGAGCGTGCTCTTGCCGGAGCCGGACACGCCGGTGACGACAGTGAGCAGGCCGACGGGGAAACGGGCGTCCACGTCGCGGAGGTTGTTGGCGCGGGCTTCGCGCACGGTGAGAAAGGTGCCATTGCTCTTCTTGGTCTTCGCGTCCTTGGTGACGCGGATCTTGCGGGATAGATAAGGGCCGGTGCGAGAGACGCTGGACGGCGCGGCGATGAGGGCGGCAGGCGTTCCCTGGAAGAGGAGTTGTCCGCCCTCGGTGCCGGCCTCGGGGCCGAGCTCGATGATCTCGTCGGCGATGCGCATGGTGTCCTCGTCGTGTTCGACCACGAGGACGGTGTTGCCGCGGTCGCGCAACTCGCGGAGGGTGTCGAGGAGCTTCTGGTTGTCGTGCGGGTGCAGGCCGATGCTGGGTTCGTCGAGGACGTAGATCACGCCCATGAGTCCCATGCCGAGCTGGGTCGCGAGGCGCACGCGCTGGGCCTCGCCACCGGAGAGCGTGTCGTAGTCGCGTTCGAGCGTGAGGTAGCCGAGGCCGGTTTCGAGGAGGAAGCGAAGGCGCTGCTCGATGCCGGTAACGATCTCGCGGAGGGCGTCGCTCTCGCCGAGGGTGGCGACGAGGGAATTGGCGAAGGTGTGGGCGGTGCCGACGTCGAGGGCGAAGAACTCGGGGATGGTTTTCCCGGCGACGCGCACGCCGCCGCTGCGGGCGTTGAGACGCGTGCCGTGGCACTCGGGGCACTCGCCGCTGACCATGAACGTGGTGAGGCGGGCGCGGAAACCGTCGCTGTCGGTGTCGCGCCAGCTCGTTTCTAGGTCGGCGAGGATGCCAGGGAACGGCATGGCCTTGGGCTCGCGCATGCGTTTCAGCTTGAAGGCGAACAACCGCTCCCCCGCCCCGTTGAGCAACGTGTCGCGCACGGCGGCGGGCAGGTCTTTCCACGGGGTGTCGGCGTCGAAGGGGAGCTGCTCGGCGAGCTGCTTGAGCTGGGCGTTGTGCTTGATGATGAGATTTTTTCCGCCGATGCGCCACGGCTTGATGGCGCCGCCGCGCACGGATTTCTCGGGGTCGGCGATGACGAGCTCGGGGACGAAGCGGAGCTTGCGGCCGAGACCACCGCAGGTGCCGCACGCGCCCTCGGTGTGGTTGAAGGAGAAATGGCGCGGCGTGAGTTTCTCGAACGTGTCGCCGCAGATCTCGCAGGCGAGCGATTGGCTGAGAGTGATCTCGCGCCAGGGGGCGTCGGCGGATTTTTGCGCGAGGACGATGGCGCGGTCCTTGCCCTCACGGAAGGCGAGTTCGAGGGAGTCGGCGAGGCGGCTGCGCTGGTCGGCGCTGGCGACGAGACGGTCGATGACGAGATCGACGCGGATTTCCTTCGAGCCGGCGCCGGTAGGCAGAAGCTTGGGGTCGTCGAGGTTCTTGATTTCGCCGTCGAGGCGGACGCGTTGAAAGCCGCGCTGACGCAGGCGCGGAAGTTCGTCGCGGAGGACGGATGGTTTCGCGCTGAGGGCGGGCGCGAGGAGCATGATGCGTTCGCCGGGGACTTCGCGGAGGACGCGGGCGATGTTGTCATCGAGGGAACGGAGAATGACGCGGCCGCCGTCCTTGGGGCAGCGTTGCTCGCCGTGAAGCGCCCAGAGGAGGCGGGCGTAGTCGGCGATCTCGGTGACGGTGGCGATGGTGCTGCGGGGCGAGCCGCCGCCGGTGCGCTGCTCGATGGCGAGGACGGGCGACAGGCCGTGGATGAAATCGACGTCAGGCCGCTTGAGTTGCTCCAGGACCTGGCGGGCCTGCGTGGAGAGCGACTCCATGTATTTCCGGTAGCCCTCGGCGTAGATGGTGTCGAAGGCGAGCGACGACTTGCCGGACCCGGACGGGCCGGTGATGACCACGAGCTTGCCGCGCGGGATGCGCAACTCGAGGTTCTTCAAGTTGTGCTCACGGGCACCTTTGACGTGGATGTGGGTCGCGGCCTGCATACGGGCAATCGACACGTTATCCAATCCACGGCGAACGCAAGGCGGCAGACGCGGGCGCGGCTCGAAGTCGCACCCTGTTTCGGCTGGCGTCGGCGGAGAGTCCCGAGTGTTGTCGGGCCATGTCCGAACCTGAATCTGTCGAACCGCGATTACTGACTCCGGGGCAGCGCCGCACCGTGGGATTTGCCCTCGGCTTCATCGCGCTGGTGGTATCCGTCGCACTGCTGGCCGGCGTGTTCTGGGTCTTCTCGTTTTTGGTGGGGCGTCTTTCCGGCGTGCTCTGGCCGCTGGCGGTGGCCGGCATCATGGCGCTGATCATGCGCCCGGTCGTGGAGCTGTTGGAATCGAAACTGAAACTCCGGCGGATGAGCGCGGTGATCGTCCTTTACGGAGCCTTCGTGCTGCTGATCGCGGGCCTGCTTTTTTTGATCACGCCTCCGCTGGTCGAACAGGTGCTGGATTTCATCGCGTTCATCCCGACATTTTGGAATCAGGGGTTTCATTACGTCGAGCTGCACTATCCCGACTGGATCACCGTCGCGCGAAATCAGATGCAGAACGAGACGGTCAAGAAGATCGTCACCAGCATGCTCGGCGAAGCCCGTCAACTGGCGGAACAGGCCCTGCCCACCCTCAAATCCGCCGGACTGGGCGCGCTCTCGATTTTCGGATTCATCACGCATCTCGCGGTGGTGCCCATCTACCTGTTTTTCTTTCTGCTCTCCAGCCGTGAGCCCGCCAAAAATCTCGGCAAGCACCTGCCTTTCCTGAAGCCCGATCTGCGCGATGACATCGAGTTCCTGGTGGGCGAATTCATCGCCATCGTCGTGTCATTTTTCCGGGGGCAACTGCTCATCGGCCTGATCATGGGCGCGCTGCTGGCGTTGGGTTTCACGATCGTCGGCCTGAAATTCGGACTCTTCATCGGCCTCGTGCTGGGCATCCTCAACATCGTGCCTTACCTCGGCACCATCCTCGGCCTGAGCATCGCGCTGCCGCTGGCATTTCTCCAGCCGGGCGGCGGTCCCCAACTGGTCGGCCTGGTGCTGGGCGTGTTCTGCCTCGTGCAGATGACGGAGGGCTGGTTCCTCACGCCGAAAATCATGGGGAAACGCACCGGTCTGCATCCGGTCACGATCATCGTGGCGATCTTCTTCTGGGGCACGGCGCTCGACGGCATCCTCGGCATGGTGCTGGCGATTCCCCTGACGGCGTTTTTCGTGACGGCGTGGCGTCTTGCCAAGCGAAAGTATTTCCACGACTCGTCGCAGTCCTGAGCACCGCTCATGAGCCGCCCGCATCTGCCGCCTCCGAAAGAATGTGCGCAGTGCGGCGCATCCATTCCGCGAAAAGCCCGCGCCTGCCCCGCATGCGGGGCCGATGAACGCACCGGCTGGCGCGAGACTTCGATCTACGACGGGCTCGATCTGCCGGAGGAGGCTTTCGCCGAGGACGCGGACTCGGGCAACTCACCCGGGAACAAACGACACATCTCACGACGCGACGTCGCCGGGCTGGCTTGGTATTGGTGGGTGATCGGCGTGATGATGTTATTTACCCTCGGGTTTGGCGTGCTAGGCTTACTCCGATGAACCTTCGCTGGAAAAAACTGGATTCGTTTTCCGACTTCGGACTGTTGATCATACGCGTCGGCGTCGGGGCGCTTTTTATGATCGTGCACGGGTTCCCCAAACTCGCGGGCGGACCGAGCGCGTGGGCGTCGGTCGGACGTGCGGTGAGTTATCTCGGCATTAATTTTGGCTACACCGGCTGGGGCCTGGCGGCGACGGTGGCGGAAACGCTGGGCGGGCTGTTGTTCATCGTCGGCTGCGCGCACCGGCCGGCCGCGCTCGCGCTCTTCACGACGATGACGGTTGCCGCGATCTGGAAGTATTACCCGTTCGGCGGCTGGGACGCGGCCGCGCATCCGGCGGCGATGGCGGTGGTGTGTCTCGGGCTCTTCTTCACCGGTCCGGGCAAATACTCCATCGATGCGAAAAGTTGAACCTTCGTCCGCCGCGCGGGGTCTTCATCGAAGCATGGTGGTTGTTCGCTTTATGTTTCTCGGGCTCGCGTTGGCGTTGGTTTGGACGCTGCGCGCGGAGTCGGTTAACCCGCTGCATGACGGCGAGAGTTACGATTTCCATGTGAGCTGGGGGCCGTTTTTCGGAGCAGGCGAAATCAGCCTGAAGGCGGCAAAGGAAACCAGCGACGGGCTCAACCGCCTTCGCATCACCACGCGCACCAGCAGCCGGGGCGTGATACGGATGCTTTTCCCTTTTGATGGATCGGGGGATTCGATTTTCGACGAACGCGACGGGCGGTTGCTCGAGGCGCACGCCACGACGCAGGCGCGAAAGGATAAGACCGATGCCTCGATCTTCTTTGATTACACGAAGGCCGAGGCGGTTTACACCGATCATCTCAAGCCCACGCGCAGCACGACGCTGCCGGTGCCGCCGGGGCATTTTTCGGATTTCATCACGACGCTCATCCAAGCGCGCCAGTGGAACCTCATGCCGGGACAATCCCGCGAGGTGCATGTGCTGTTCGACAACGAATTCTACCACCTGAACATCACCGCCGAGCGCATCGAGACCATCGGCACGGCGGACGGCAAAAAATCCGCGTTGCTGCTCATCCCTCGCATGGTGGGCAAGCCGAAGGGAATGTTTCGCAAGGGCGGCGAGGTGCGCGTGTGGATCGCGGACGACGCGGAGCACCTGCCCGTGCGCTTCGAGGTAAAGCTTCAGATCGGCACGGCGGTGGCGTTGCTCACCGCGCACTCCGATCCACTCGGCGCGCCGGTAGCCGTGGTGGTGGCGGCGACGCCATGACCTCAGGTTCGTAGGTAAACCGCCACGGCTTCGCCGCCCACACCGGCCCGGCGTAGTCCACCCCGATGCGCGGCGTGGCGCGGATTTTTTCTGGCGATGGTTGGAAGCCGTCGTCCTCCAGCCACAGACCGCTCGCGGGCGTGGCGGGGCATCCGTTAAACCGACGATTGATTCCGAATTTTCGCGTGAGCCGCCCCGGGCCGGCGACCGCCTCGACGCTGCGGATGAGAACGGCGGAAGGTTGCCCCTGCGGACCGGTGACGAGGTTGAGCATTTCGTGAATGCCATAACACAAATAAACATACCAGACGCCGCCCGCCGCATACATCACTTCGGTGCGCGGCGTGCGGGCGCGGCTCGCGTGACAGGCCCGGTCATCCTCGCCGTGATAGGCCTCCGTCTCGCAGATGCGCGAGCGGTGCAAAACCCCGGCGGCGTCAACGGTCACGAGCGTCTTCCCGAGTAGCCAGCGGGCCAAGGCAACCGTATTTTTCGATTGGACGACTTTGGCTTCTATTACGCGGCGCATGCGGATTGGATGGACGGCTTAACGCTCCGCCCACCCTCCCGCAATGCCCGCCTCACCTCTTCGCCGCAATCTGCGCCTGTGCATCTACGAGGGTCTCGCGGCCACGCCGATCGTCTATCTGTTGCAGCCGGGCAACTTCATCATCGCGGCGTTACTCGTGGAGCGGTTTCACCTGCCGCCGGATCTTTACGGACTCATCGTGTCGCTGCCGTTTTGGGGGAATTTCGCGCAGGCGTTTCTCATGCCGTTCATAAACACCTGGCTCTCGCCCAAGGGCGTGTCGGTCGTATCTTCATCACTCCAGGCGCTTTGCTGGACGGGGCTTGCGGTGATGCTTTCGTTTCTGCCGACCGATCATCCCGAGAAGAGCGGGCCTTGGTTTTTCGCGCTGTTCGCGATCTCGGCGGCCATTACCTCGCTGACCGGCGTGAGCTGGACGTCGTGGGTGCAGGAGTGGATTCCGGTGCGATTGCGCGGGAAGTTCTTCGGCACGCGCAACCGCCTGCTGCAAACCGCCCAGGTCGTTTTCCTGCTGGCGACCGGCCTGCTGATCAGCCGGATGTCCGGCTCGATCCTCGCCTTCCAATGCCTGCTGGCCGGCGTCGTGTTGTTCCGCGTGGGCTCGGTTCTGCTCCAGAGAAAAATCAGCTCGGACGCACCGGAAATCGTCAGGCTCGAAGCGAAGACTCCGTGGAGCGTTCAATTGAAAACCCTCTTGAAACGGCCCGCGTTTTTGTGGCTGGTCGCTTACGGGGCCGCGTGGGGATTCTCGGCGAGCTGCTTCGGGCCTTTTTATCCGCTGTTCATGTATAACAGCCTCGGCCTTTCCATCCAGCACGTAGGGCTGCTGGTGGTGCTCGCCAGCGTGGGCGGAGCCGTCTCGTCGCCGGCGTGGGGCGCGCTCGCCGACCGCTTCGGCAACAAACCGGTGATGTTGTTCTGCATGATCGCCTGGCAGATTCAAAATTTCCTCTGGTGTGTAATCACGCCGGAAAACTTCTGGCTGCTGCACGTGATGTGGGTGTTTGGCGGCGTCATGGGCGCAGGTTTCGTGCTGTCGATGTTCAACCTCCTGCTCAAAGTCATCCCCCCCGAGGCCAAGACTCTAGCCATCAGCGTAAACCTCGCAGTCACCTCCCTCGTCACCGCTGTCGCCCCGATCATCGGCGGCGTGGTTCTTAGACGCTTGCTGGCGGGCGACGAGGCTCCGCTCCTCGTTTATCATCGCGTGTTTCTCATGCAGCCCGCGCTGGCCCTGCTCTCGTGCCTGTTGCTCGTAAAAGTCCATGAACCCTCCGCCAGTCCTCTCGCCAGCGTCGCCGGCGCCATGCGCAACATCCGCACGCTCAGCAGCCTGTTTGGGGTGAGCTTTCTCGTGGATTATATGTTCGTGAAACCAGCGCGCAAACGGTGAGCAAACCGCGCGTTGCCCCGATTTGCCCCACGTCGCGCCCTTGGGTTTGCCTTGCGTTGCAGACGCAGCGATACAGCAAGGAACGGATTGAGAATTTGGCCGTGAACTCCTTGCCCTGATTCCGGTCCTAACTTCGCCCAATCTTTTATGAAAAAACCCGTAATCATCGCCATCGTCGTCATCCTGGTGGCCCTCCTCGCCGTCTTTGGCTTCAAATTCTACAAGCACCAATCGGAAAAAGCCTTGGCCGAACAGCGTGAGGCCGCCGACAAAGCCGAGCAAGCCCGCCTGCAAGCTGAAGCTGCCAAGCAAGCCGACGCCGAGGCGGAAGCCCACCGGCTCGCTGCATTGAAGGCGCAAAAAGAAGCCGAAGCCTCCGCGCTCCAACTCGAAAAAATGCGCGCCGACCAAGCCGCGGCCGAGGCCGCCCGCCTCGCCGCCGAGAAGGAAGCCGCCACCGCCGAGGCCGAACGAATCCGCCTGGCGAAAGAAAAAGAATCGCTCGACAGCGAAGCCCGTCGTCTGGCCGAACAGCGCGAGAAGGATGCCTCCATCGCCGATGCCGCGCGCCGCGAAGCCTTGATCAAGCTGGCCGCCGACGAGCAGCAGAAACGTGAACTCGCCGATCGTGAAGCCGCCCGCCTCGCCGCGCTCAAGGCCCAGCAAGCGATGGAAGAACAGGCCGCCAAACGCGTCTATCTTAACAAGGCGGTCCTCCCGGCTGACTATAAGCGCCGCGAACATTACTACATGACCATCGACATGCTGAACGCCGCCCCGCTCCCGCCCGCCAAGCCCGCGCCGGCCAATCCGTAAAGCCTCCGCCTAGGGCAACAAAAAGCGCCGGTTTAATCACCGGCGCTTTTTTTGTGCCCGTGCTTCGCGAGCGAGATCAGAAACCCGAAAGACTCTCGGGCGCCTTAAGCGCCTGCTCTTGTTTTTGAGCGTCGCGCGCGACGTCACTCGCCGCTTTGGCGATCACCTGCTGTTGCATCACATAGTTATCAAGCTTGGTCGCAAAAACGATGATCCAACTGTCCTGCTGTTTGGCCCGCATCGATCCGTCCTCAAGTTCGTAGTCGTAACCGATGCCGTTTACGCCACCGCCATCGTTGCTCATTTTCTTCCACGAAGAGTTTCCGCGGTTGGCGTTTAAAATACCCCTGACTTCGAATTCGTTGAGGGAATCGCCGACGCGTTTGTAGGCTTCCAGCGCAGATCGCCCGGCCACGTAAAGCACGTCCACCTTCCAGCCGGTTTCATTGCTGAGGTGATTCGCGATGGCCGATTTCCAGTAGAGCATTTCGCGCGTCTCAACAGGCAAGAACAGGCGCACGTCTTTCAACGGATCGTCGTCTTTCTTCCTGAACTTATCCTTGTCTTTCGAGGCATCGGCAGAGGCGTGGGGATATATTTTTCCCAGGCCGGGCTGGAGAAGACGTTTCTCCAGCACATCTTGGGTCTCGCCCACGCGCGCCCCGAGCACGGCGGGGAAAACAATCACACTCAACGCAAGCAACGCAGCGACTTGGGTGGGGAAACGGGGGGTATTCACGTTTGGCCACGTTGAAAGAATCTCCAGCGGGGCGCTATCCAAATCACGCGAGATTCAGCCAACCGACCGACCCTCGGCGGGGCCGTGTAAATTCCACAAATATCTCCTTGCGTGCCTATGATCAAAACTACTTAGTTCGACGTTTTATTTATGAAAGCGACCATCAAAACCCAAGGCCAGCAGTTCGCTGTTTCCGAAGGAGACATTCTCATTGTGAACCGTTATCCGAACACGGAAACGGGCTCGACCGTCGAAATCACCGACGTTCTCTCGGCTGGCGAAGGCGCTGACTTCAAGGTCGGCACCCCCACCCTTACCGGAGCTTCCGTCACCGCCAAGATCCTCGAAAACAAGCGCGGCGACAAAGTCATCGTCTTCAAGAAGAAGAAGCGCAAGGGCCACGAGAAAAAGCGCGGCCACCGCCAGGAACTGTCCGTCATCAAAATCGAGACCATCAAGGTCTGATTTTTAACCACTTAACCCAGAGGATACTACCATGGCCCATAAAAAAGGTGCAGGTTCAACGACCAACGGTCGCGAGAGCCACTCGAAACGTCTCGGCATCAAGAAATTTGGCGGTCAGGCCGTCATTGCCGGCAACATCATCGTCCGCCAGCGCGGCAGCAAGCTGCACGCCGGTAAAAACATCGGCATCGGCCGCGATTGGACGCTGTTTGCCCTCAAGGACGGCGTCGTCGAGTTCGACAAGGTCCACCGCAAGGTGAACGTCGTCTAAGGTTTTTCCAAAAACCCTTTCCATCAAAGCGCCGAGGTTTTCCTCGGCGCTTTTTTGTTTTGCAGCATCTCGCACCGGCAGGCGCTATGCTCTCGTCGCCATGAGTGATCGCCAAAAAGAACTTCTCCGCCAGCACGCACTACTGCGCGAACACCTGGCCTGGCTAGAACAAGAAATCGCCCGCGAAAGCGTGGCACCGGCAGTCGATCAATCGCTTTCGCCCGCTGGTGAACCTCAAATTCAGGCTCAGTTCCAGGCGCAGGCCCACCCGAATATTTCTCCGCCAGCCGTCCCCGTCGCGCCCGTGGACGCCGATGCGTTATTGAACGACTATGCGGCGGAGGAGCGTCACGATCCCAATGCCACCAAACGCGGCTGCCTGCTGGTATTCGCCCTTGTGCTCGGGATGCTGGTCTGCGGGGTGGCGGCGGCGTATTTTGTATTTTACGCCCATCGTTGAGACGTCCGTGCGGGGCGCACGCGGACATCGCCAGAAAAAGGGAAACTTCCCTCTTGCTCCACCCGCCGAAAAGCTGAACATCCTTACCTTTCCGTCGTTCGCAGGTGCGCGCGGCGGTGCCTCGCACAGACCGCAAATTTTTACGCATGCATAGTTTTTCCGAGCAATGTCTCGACATGGCCCGCTCCATTTTGGGCCACAACCTTGATTCCATCCAAGCCGACGGCACCATCGCGTCCGTGCCCGGCGAAGAGCCCCGTCCCGACGAGCCGGGCCATGTCGCCTACGCGCTCGGCGAATACTACCGCGCCACCGGCGAAACCACGCTCAAGGGCTACGACCTCATCGACCTCACGGCTCGATGCGTCACCGCCCAGATGTTCACCGAGCCCGCCACCGAAAACGGCCTCGCCTACGCCGCCCTCGGTCTTCTCAGCTTCGGCCCCTCCAAGGAACGCAATCCCGTCTGGGAGCGTCTCGTCGAGGAAACCCAGGTCCGCATCGACAAGCAGCTCCTCCACCGCAGCGACCACGACAACCACTGGCAGGCGTTCAACATCGCCAAGGCCGTCGCGCGTTACAGCTTCGGGCTCTCCAAGAAAGACGAAACCTCGCGCCTCATCGAGCGCATGGTTGATCGCATCAACCAAACCAGCTCCAACGGCTTTTTCGACGACTCGACCACGGGCTTCGGCGGTAATTTCAATCTCTACGGCGTGATGACCTTCGTGTTCGTCCGCTCCGCGCTCCAGCTCCACGCCAACAGCGGCGTGCGCGACCGCAAGCTCCCCACCCTGCGCACCTACGCCGAAAAATACCTGAAGATGACGCCCGATCTCGTGCGCGCCGACGGTCTCGGATGGGCCTTCGGCCGCGCGGCCGGCGCCTACGGGCAGATGCACCTGATCTCGCTCATCCTGCAAGGTCTGCGCGACGGCTGGATCGTGGACGACCAGAAGTCCAAATACTACGACGTCCTCCGCCGTCTGTTCGTGTTTTTCTACCAGACCTACCTCGACCAGGAACACGGCTTCGTCGATCTTCGCGACGACGAGCGCACCGCCTACAACCACCACACCACGCGCATGGCGAACTTCGACGCCGCGCGCTACCTCTCACAGTGGTCGCGTCTGGCCAAGACCGTGCAAGTGCCCGCCGGCGCCAAACCCGAGCCCACCCGCACCGTCGGTCGCTTTGTCATGTTCGACAAATCGAACCGCAAGGAGCAGGGCCTGTTCCTCTACCGCGATGCCGATAGCGGTCTTCACGCGCAGATCCCGCTCATCAGTTCCGGCACGGCCCTCACCAGCGACTCGCTGCCCTTCCCCCATTGCCCGGGCGTGTTCGACTGGCCCAACAACGTTTACATGCCGATCATGCTCCCCGAGCTGACGTTCAACGTTGCCGGTGTCCAGCAGGTCACCCTGCCCGCCTTCTACGGCAAGAACTGCGTCACCGGCCTCGGCCTGAAAAACAGCTTCTATTTCAAATACGAGCAGCCCGACCTCATCAACACGAAGGAAGAAGTCCTCAAGGGCCTCGGCAGCGTCAAAGTGCAGTGGAACTTCGCCGGCCCCAAGATCAGCTGCACCTTCATCTACACGGTGAAACAGCAGGTCGAGCTCACCAAGTTCCGCTACGTGCTCGCGATCGCCGCGCCCCACTCGAAATATCACGTCGCCGGCGCGCTCGCACTCGGGCCCGAAGGTCATCGTTGCACCGTGCAAAAGGATGACTTCCAGGGCGTGTGGCAGGAGACGGAAGTCGTCAGCGCCGATCCGACCTACCGCACGAACTACGGCAAGATCCACTATCTCCAGCACCTCGTGCGCGACCACCCGCTCATCATGCGTCCCGGCCAGTCCTATCACCTCACCGTGAACTTCGAACCCGACGTCGTCCACGTCGATGGCTGATGTTGAATTACGATTTTAGAATTACGATTTACGATTTGGTCACCTCCGAACTTTCGTTCCGTGGTTTGCAGCATCGTAAATCGTAATTCATAAATCGTAAATTCCTCCGATGCTATCGCGAAGAGTCATTCCCTGTCTCGATGTCACCAACGGTCGCGTGGTGAAGGGCGTGAAGTTCCAGGAGCTCCGCGACGCCGGCGACCCTGTCGCGTGCGCCAAAGCCTACGACGCGCAGGGCGCGGACGAACTCGTTTTCCTCGACATCACCGCCTCCAGCGACGGTCGCGGCATCATGCACGAGGTTGTGGCGCGCACTGCCGAGCAGTGCTTCATGCCGCTCACCGTGGGCGGCGGCCTGCGCTCCGTCGAAGACATTGAGAAAATGCTCAAGGCCGGGGCCGACAAGGTCTCGCTCAACACCTCCGCGATCAACACCCCCCAGCTCATCACCGACGCCTCCCGCCGCTTTGGTGCGCAGTGTATCGTGCTCGCGATCGACGCCCGCCGCGAACCCGGACAAGACAAGTGGCGCGTCTTCACCCATGGCGGCCGCAATCCCACCGAGCTGGACGCCATCGAGTGGGCGCGCCGCGCCGTCGAACTCGGCGCAGGTGAAATCCTTCTTACCAGCATGGATCGTGACGGCACCAAGATCGGCTACGATTGTGCGCTGACCCGCCGCGTGAGCGACGCCGTCACCGTGCCCGTCATCGCCAGCGGCGGCGCGGGCGAACTTTCTCATTTCTCGGATGTGATCGAGGAAGGCCGCGCCAGCGCCGTGCTCGCCGCCAGCCTGTTTCACTTCGGCACGCTCACCATCCCGCAGGTAAAGGATTATCTGGCGGCCAAAAACCTGCCCGTTCGCCGCTGAATCGCGTCGGGAAGCTTCAGGCCGTCGGCGCCGCTTCCGCCGCAGGTTTTGTTTCGTCCGCTTTTTTCGGGCCGCCGACGAGCACGCCAAGCTGCTCCTGAAGCGAAAGAAAAAACTCCGGGCTGAGTTCGCCCGCAGGCACCTCGTAGAGCTGCTTGGACTTCGCGTGCTCGTAAACCGCCCGCTTCCCGTCCGCGCTGCGGCCCTTGGGACGAAGCAGGCGTTTGCGTTCCAGCATCAGCGCGAGGAACTGCACGAGGCGCTCGTTTTCCGGCGCGAGTTCCACCGTGGGATCGGCCAGAGTTACAAAAAGATTTTCCGCCGTGAGCTTCAGTTCACGCTCGGGATTTTCGCCGGCCTTGCGCGGCTTGAAGACGTGGACCCAACGGCAGGCGACAAACCCGGCGGGCGCAAATGCGCCCTTCGCCGACTCCAGCACATCGTAGCGCACCACCTCGACCGAGGTCTCACTGCGGATGAGAAAACTGAGGACGCGCTCGCCTTCCTTGAAGGTCTGTCCGGTGACATGACAGGTGGATGCGAGCGGCTGCAGATTCAGTTCCATGGGCTTTCTTGTTTACTTCCCTAGGGTGCAGACGCTAGCAAATTTGCGCACCAGCACGAATGAACGGACGTCTTATCGCCATCGGCGACATCCACGGGTGTCACCAGGAGTTTGCAGAGCTTCTGGACCGCCTCTCCCTCACCAAGGATGACAGACTCATTCTCCTCGGCGATCTCGTGAATCGCGGCCCCGACAGTTGCCGCGTCATCGACCTCGCGAAACAGCACCGCGCGATCTCGCTGCTCGGCAACCACGAGCTTCGCCTGCTGAACTACCGCCGCACCAAGGCTCCTTACAACAACGAGCAGGCCGATGCGGAGACGTTTTCAAAGCTGCGCGCCGAGGACTGGGCGTATCTCGAAGCCATGCCGCTCACGCACTACGTCGAGGAGTTGAACACCGTGTTCGTTCACGGCGGTTTTCTTCCCAACGAGCCGTGGCAACGCCAGCCCGCCTCGGTGGTGACGCGCATCCAGGTCATCGACAAGAACGGCGAACCGCGCAAACGCGCCGAATCGCCCGATTCGCCCGTATGGGCCGACATCTGGAATGGCCCTCCCTTCGTCGTCTATGGCCACACGCCGCGCCCGGAAATCTACAAACTCAAATGGTCCGTCGGCATCGACACGGCCTGCGTGATGGGCGGCCACCTCACCGCCTACATCCTGCCGGAAAAACGGTTCGTGCAAGTCAAAGCCCGGCGACGTTACTTTCCCTAAATGCCAAACACGCCCTCCCCCGTTTCCGGTGTTCTCCTTCTCTGCGTGGACCTGCAGCCGACGTTCATCAAAGCGGTGGCGGACGGCGATGCCCTGGCAAAACGGTGCGCCTTTGCCATCGAAGCAGCCACCGGCCTCGGCATCCCGGTGGTCTTCACCGAACAGATGCCCGTGAAACTCGGCGGCACCGACCCGAAGCTTCTGAAGCTGGCCCCCGCCGCGCCCGTCCACGCGAAAAACACCTTCTCCGTTTTTGCCGACGATGGCATCCGCGACGCGCTGCGCTCCGAGGACATCGAGCACATCATCCTATGCGGTCTGGAAACGTCCGTGTGCATCTACCAGACTGCGCTGGGCGCGCTTGAAGCGAACACCCAAGTGACCGTGCTGACCGACGCCGTTGGCGCACGTCGCCCCGCAGACGCCGCCGCGTGCCTGTCGTCGCTGGCTCGCAACGGCGTTCACCTGCTGCCGAGCGAGACGATCTTTTATTCGCTGCTGCATGACGCGGCGCATCCCTTCTTCAAAGAATTCACCAAGCTCGTCAAAAAATACACCTGACCCATGCCCGACGAACTTCCCGTTCTATCCGTCCGTGAGCTCAAGGCCCTTGAGGAGTCCTCCGGAAAACCCTTCGCGAGCATTCTCGTTGTCAAAAAACTCGCAGGCAAAACCGCTTCCAACGGAAACCCCTTCCTGATCGTCGAACTGGGCGACCGCACGGGCTCGTTCGGATGCACAGTGTTTAGCGACGGCGCGGTTTTCGACGCCATCAAGACGGCCGGCGAAGGTGGCGTGCTCCGCATCGAGGGACGCGTTGATTATTATCAGGGCCGACTCTCCCCGAAACTCCTCAAGGTCGTCGCGCTCGCCGAGGACGAACTGGCCGCGCCGGGCCTTATCGACAACCTCGTCGAGGTCGCACTGGAACCGGCCGAAGGGCTTTGGGCGGAACTCCAGGCCTTCATCGAGAGCATCGGCCACGATGAATTGCGGATGACCGTGCGCAGCGTTTTCGAGGATGTCGGTGACACGTTTCGCTGGTGCCCGGCGGCGGTGTCGATGCACCACGCCTACCGCCATGGATTGCTTGAACACACCATTCACATGGCTCGTGCCTGCAAGGCGCTCCTGCCGCTTTACCCCGAGGTAAACGCCGACCTCGCGATGGCGGGCATCCTTCTCCACGACACCGGCAAAACCATCGAATACCAAGGCACGCTGGCCACCAAGCGCAGCCGCAAAGGCATTCTGCAAGGCCACGTCGTGCTGGGCTACCAACTCACGCGCAAAGCCGGTATCAAGGCGCGTCTGGACCACGACAGGCTGGAGCGATTGGAGCACATTATTCTCAGTCACCAGGGCGAACCGGAATGGGGCGCGGCGATCTACGCAGCGACCCCCGAAGCGGTGTTCGTGTCGATGATCGACAACCTCGATGCCAAAATGGGCATGGTCCAGCGCTCGCTCCGCCAGGCCAACGACCACGACGAATTCTCCGAGCGTCTGCCCGGGCTGAACACCGTGTTGCTGACGAAGCCGGTCCAGTAAGGTTTCCCCCCATTCAAATCCTTCCAGCCCGACTTACCGGGTCGTGAAAACAAAAAGGCGGAGACTGTTAAAGTCTCCGCCTTTTTGTTGGCTAAATAAATCCAGCGTCGCTCAGGTCATGCCCTTGATGATGCCGATGATCGGGAGGAACAGTGCGATCACGATCGTTCCGACCACGACGGCCATGAAGACAATCATCACGGGTTCGATGATCGAAGTAAGGCCGGCCACAGCGTTATCCACTTCGTCGTCATAGGTGTCGGCCACGCGGTTGAGCATCTCGGGAAGCGCACCGGTTTCTTCGCCGACCTCGATCATGGAAGTGACCATGTTTGGGAAGACCTTGGTGGACTCGAGAGGCTTGGCGACGTTGTCGCCTTCTTTCACGCGGTCGTGGACGAGGTTGAGCGCGTTGGCCACATGGACGTTGCCCGAAGTGTCGCGCGTGATGAGCAACGCCTGCAGGATCGGCACGCCCGACGCGAGCAGAGTGCCCAAAGTGCGGGTGAAACGGCCCACGGAAGCCTTAAGGAAGAGCGGCCCGACGGCGGGAGATTTGATGAGCAACCAGTCAACCACACTCGTGCCCTGCCTGGTCTTGTGCCACGCCTTGAACGCAAAATAGAGGGCGAAAATAATCCCCAGCGTGATGAGAATATTATGCTGGATGAATTTACTGAAGCCCATGACCGCGAGCGTGAGCGCCGGCATGGACTGGCCCTTGAGCAATCCTTGGAAAATTTTCTCGAACTGCGGAATCACGAACACCATCAGCGCCCCGACGATACCCACGGCGACGAAGACGATGATGATCGGATAGGTCATGGCGGCCTTGACCTTGCCTTTGATTTTCTCGGCCTTTTCCATGAACTTGGCCAGACGATCAAGAACCGTGCCGAGCACGCCGCCCGCTTCGCCGGCCTTCACCATATTGATGTAAAGCCGGTCAAACACCTTGGGGTGTTGAAGCAGTCCGTCCGAAAAATTGCCGCCGGAGCGGATATTTTCCACGAGCGTCTCGATGACCTCTTTGAAGGGCAGATTTTTTTCCTGGCGGCCGAGCGTCTCAAGGCTGCGCATGATGGGCATGCCGGCATTTACGAGAGTGGCAAGCTGGCGGGTGAAAAGCGTCAGGCCAGCCGTGCTAATGATACGGCCGAAGGTCACGCCGCCCTTTTTCTTGCGCTTCTGGCCGGAACCGGAGTCGCCGGTGATCGTCGGACCGCCCACCTTGCGGGTGTCTTTTTTGACGGGCTTGGAGCCGCTTTCGGGCGCGAGCGATGTAGGCAGCAAGCCCATCGCTTTAAGGTCGCTGGAGGCTTGCTCTGGCGTGGCGCTTTCAACGGTTCCTTTTTTCTCTTTTCCGGACGCCGACTCGATGGCGGTATAGGTAAACTTTGGCATAGGGTAAGGGTATTTCTAAAATTTAAGATGTGAAAATCATCCAAGGAGTCCACCTCGGAGATAGGGCTCCATCAGGTATATTTGATGACTTCTTCGATGGAGGTTGCCCCGTCAAAGATGGCGCGAAGGCCGTCGTCACGCAGCGTGCGCATACCCTGCTCAAGGGCTTTTTGTTTGATGACCATCGTGGATGCGCGCTCCACGACGAGGTCGCGGATGGATTCACTGAGGCGGAGCCATTCGTAAACACCCATGCGGCCGCGGTAGCCACTGTCGCTGCAATGTTCGCAGCCCTTGCCGTAGAAAAACTCGCGATTGCCGATGTCCACCGGGTCGATACCGAGCTGCTGGAGGAGTGCGGCGGGCGGCTCATAGGCCGTGCGGCACTGTTTGCAGATACGGCGGACAAGGCGCTGGGCCAGGACCGCTTCCAGCGCGGAAGCGATCAGGAACGGCTCCAAGCCCATGTCCACGAGTCGGGTGACCGCGCCGGGAGCATCGTTGGTATGCAGGGTCGAGAGCACCAAGTGACCGGTAAGGGAGGCTTGAATGGCGATCTGCGCGGTTTCCAAGTCTCGAATTTCACCGACCATGATCACGTCGGGATCTTGGCGGAGGAAGGAGCGGAGGGCCGCCGCGAACGTGAGACCAACGGCGTGATTAACCGGCACCTGCATGATGCCCTCGATCTCATACTCGACGGGGTCTTCGGCCGTGAGGAGCTTGAGGTCGGAGGTGTTGATGACGCGCAGAGCGCTGTAAAGCGTGGTCGTCTTACCTGAACCGGTCGGACCCGTGACGATGAAAATACCGTTAGGGCGGCGGATGATCTCGTTGATGCCATCGAACACATCCGTGGGCATGCCGAGGGCGCTGATGTCGAGCTGGACGGCTGATTGGTCCAGCACGCGAAGCACGACGGATTCGCCAAACTGGGTGGGCAAGGTGGAAACGCGCAGGTCAACCGCACGACCGCCGAGGGTGAGCTTGATGCGTCCATCCTGCGGGATGCGGCGTTCGGCGATGTTAAGATTGGCCAGAACCTTGACGCGCGACGTGATCGGCAGCGCGAGGTGCTTGGGCGGCGGGGCCATTTCGTAGAGCGAGCCGTCGATGCGGTAACGGATCTTGAACTCGTGCTCGAACGGCTCGAAGTGGATGTCGGACGCCTTGTCTCGGATGGCCTGCCCGATCACGAGATTAACGAAACGGACGATCGGCGTCTGGCCGGCCATCGACTCGAGATCGTGCTCGGACAATTCTTTTTCGCTACCGCCGCCGGTGCCGTCGTGATCCTCGCTCGACATCTCCTTGAGGAGATCGTCGATGGTGGTTTCGTCGTCTCCATAGTGGAGCTTAAGCATGCCCTCGACGCGCACCGGGTCGCCGACGATGAGGCGGATGTCCTTGCCCAAAGCAAACGTGAGGTCGTCGATGACCTGGCTGTTGAAGGGATCGCCGACCAACAGGTCGATGCTCTGCGTATCCATGCGAATAGGCACGACGCCATACATGCGGGCGAGGCTGCCCGAGATGGCGGCGATGACGTCGCCAGGGATCTCGCCGGGCGAACCCTCAAGATATTCGTAGCCCAACTGGTCGGCGATTTTTTTGAGGAGGACGGATTTTTCGACAATGCCCATCTCGATGAGCAGGTCGGCTAGGGGCTTGCCGGTGGCCTTGTGCTCTTCGTTTAGGTCGTTGAGGGTGGAGGGCGCGACGATCTGCTGGTCGCGGCAAAGTTCCAGAATGGCTGAGCTGTGGCTTTCAAACATAGGGGAGACGGCGTTGGCCGATGGGGAAAGCGGACGGGGTGAAAGGGGCTTAGACTTGGCGAAGCTGGGCGCCCATCGCGAGAAGCTTTTCGCGCATCACGATGGAGTCCTGGGCTTTTTCGAGAGCTTCGTCGGCGGAGATGAGGTTGCGGTTGACCAGTCCCATGAGGTGCGAGTCGAGCGTGATCATACCCAGCGCCGCACCGGTTTGGATGTCGGAGGAAATACGGAAGGTCTTATTCTCGCGAATCAACGAGGCGATCGAGGTCGTGTTGACCATGATCTCGTAGCTGGCGATGCGACCGCCGCCGATTTTTTTGCAGAGGACTTGGGAGATGACCGCGACGATGGAGGACGCGAGTTGGGTGCGGATCATGTCCTTCATGTTGGCAGGAAACGCGTCCACGATACGGTCGATGGTCTTGGCCGCGCCGTTGGTGTGGAGCGTGCCGAAAACAAGATGGCCGGTCTCTGCCGCGCTGATGGCCGCCTCGATGGTTTCGAGGTCGCGCATTTCACCGACGAGCACGATGTCCGGGTCTTGACGGAGGGCGCGCCTGATGGCCTCGGAAAAACTTGGAACGTCCACGCCTACTTCGCGCTGCGTCACGATGCAGTGTTTGTGGCCGTGATAATACTCGATGGGGTCTTCGATCGTGATGATGTGACCGTCGCGGTTTTCGTTGATGTAGTTCACCATCGACGCGAGCGTCGTGGACTTGCCCGAACCGGTCGGACCGGTGACAAGAATGAGGCCCCGAGGACGGTAGAGAAGTTCGCGGATTTTATCGGGCAGGCCGATGTCGCGCAGGCCAAACATCTTGTTCGGAATCTGGCGGAGCACGAGGCCGTAGTTGCCTTTGGACCTGAGAACGCTCACGCGGAAACGAGCCTTGTCGAGAAACGCGAAACCGAAGTCGGCGCCACCGTTGAGCTTCACGTTTTGCTGATGGTTGTCGGGGGTGATCGACAGCATCAGTTTTTCAGTGTCGGCGGGCAGGAGCGCCGGGCCTTCGATGGGAACCATGCTGCCGCTCATGCGCAACGTGGGCGGCTGGCCCACCTGGAGGTGAAGATCGGAGGCCCCCTGATCCACCACCAGCTCCAGCAGTTCGTTCATCTCGTAGCTCATAGTATAAAATCCGGGCAGTCTTAATTGGCGTCACCGACCGTGATGGAAACAACTTCCTCGATGGTCGTCTGGCCTGAGGTGACTTTGCGGACACCGTCTTCACGCATCGTGCGCATGCCGAGCGAGCGGGCCTTGTCGCGCAGCTTCGAGGTGCCGGCGTTGTCGTAGATCATGCGCTGGATCTCTTCGTTGACGACGAACATCTCGAAGATGCCGATACGGCCGCGGAAGCCGGTGGCGTTGCAGTTGGAGCAGCCCTCGCCGTGCATGAACGTGGCCGAGGAGGCTTGCTGCGCGGTGATGTTAAGCGAGCGCAGCTCCTTGGAATCGGGCGTGTAAGGTTTCTTGCACTGCTTGCATATCTTGCGGACGAGACGCTGGGCGACGGCGGCGCGGAGCGAGGTCGAAACGAGAAAGGGTTTCACACCGATGTCGATGAGACGGGTGATCGCGCCGGGGGCGTCGTTGGTGTGCAGGGTCGAGAACACCATGTGTCCGGTGAGCGAGGCGTTGATGGCGATCTCGGCCGTTTCCAAATCGCGGATTTCACCGACCATGACGATGTTGGGCGCCTGGCGGAGCATGGCTCGAAGGGCGGACGCGAAGGTCATGCCGACTTCGTGGCGCACGGGAACCTGATTGATGCCGGCCAGCACATACTCGACCGGATCTTCGACCGTGATGATCTTGCGGTCCGGCTTGTTGATGAAGTGAAGACACGAATACAGCGTGGTGGTCTTGCCGGAACCAGTCGGACCGGTCACGAGCATGATGCCGTCGGGCAGGGAAATGAGGCGCTCGACGACCTGCTGGTCGTCACTGAAGAAACCGAGTTCGGGCAGGCCGAGCTGCAAGCCTTCCTTGTCGAGAATACGCATGACGATGCTCTCACCGTGGGCGGTGGGCAGCGACGAGACGCGCAAGTCGATCTGCTTTCCAGTCATATTGATCTGAATACGCCCGTCCTGCGGGATGCGTTTTTCGGCGATGGAGATGTTCGCCATGATCTTCAGGCGGGAGATCATCGAGAGTTGCAGGCTCTTGGGGGGATTCTCGATTTCAAGCAGCACGCCGTCGATGCGGTAGCGGACGCGGAAACGTTTCTCCAGCGGCTCGAGGTGAATGTCGGATGCACGGCGCTGGATGGCCTCCAGGATGATCTGGTGAACCAGCTTGATGATCGGTGCATCGCCTTCCTCGTCCTTGGGCGCGCCTTCTGCGGCGATGGTCGTGATGCCGTCGGCATCGCCGCCACCGACCGAGAAATCACCGAGCATCGCGTTGAGTTCGGCTTCGTCCTTGCCGTAGAAACGGTCGATGGTGCGCTTGATTTCGTCAGCGGGCGCGATGGACGGCTCGATGGTCAGCTTCAGCACATGGCCCAGGCTATCAATGGTATCAACGTCGAGAGGATCGCTGATCGCGAGTTTGAGCACGTTGCCCTCTTTCGCGATGGGGAAAACGTTGTAGCGGGCGGCCAGCGCACGTGACAGCACCGCCATGCCGTCGGCACTCGGGGCGCGCATGTTGATCAAGTCAACCATGGGCATGCCGAATTCGTCGGCCAGCAGCTTGCTGAGCTGGCGCGCATCGACCGCCTTATCGGCGATCAACGCCTCGACGAGCTTCGGCGGAGCCGTGGTCAGGTCGGTGTGGTGAACGATACGCGCCTGCGCGGCATCGATCTGGGCTTGGGTGAGCACGCCTTTTTCAAGGGCGAGCTGGATGACGAAGTCGTCGGCAGAAGTCACGGTGGGGTTGTCGTTGGCCGATTTTAGGGATGATCGAGGGGGATAAGAAAACTTAACGATTCAGACTTAGGAGGAATTCCGCGTTAGTTTTCGTTTTCTTCAAGCGTTGAATCAACATGTCCATCGCTTCGACCGGCGGGATGCCCTGCATGGCGCGTCGAAGTCCATAAACGCGCAACATCTCCTCGGGATGGTAAATGAGTTCTTCTTTGCGTGTGCCGGAACGGTCGATGTTGATCGCAGGGAAGATGCGCTTGTCCGAAAGACCGCGATCCAAGTGCAGCTCCATGTTGCCGGTGCCCTTGAACTCCTCGAAGATGACCTCGTCCATGCGGCTGCCCGTATCGATAAGCGCGGTGCCGATGATGGTGATACTGCCACCGCCTTCGATGTTACGGGCGGAGCCGAAGAAGCGTTTAGGCTTCTGCAGCGCAGTCGCCTCGACGCCACCGGACATGATCTTGCCGGAGTTGGCGGCCAGCGCGTTGTAGGCGCGGGCCAGACGGGTGATGGAATCGAGCAGGATGATGACGTGCTCGCCGAGTTCGACGAGGCGACGGGCCTTCTCGATGACCATCTCGGCGGCGTGAACGTGGCTCTCGGGCGCTTCATCGAAGGTGGAGCTGACGACTTCGCCCTGCGTGTGGCGGCGGAAATCGGTCACTTCCTCCGGGCGCTCGTCGATGAGTAGCAGGATGAGTTTTTTCTCGGGGAAATTATGCGTGATCGAGTTGGCGATGTTCTGAAGCAACACGGTTTTACCAGTGCGCGGCGGGGCAACCAGGAGACCGCGCTGACCAAACCCGATGGGCGTGAGCAGATCGACCGCGCGCATCGAGATGTCCTTATGGATTTCGGGCGCCTCCAGCAGGATGCGTTGCAGCGGGTAGTAAGGCACCAGTTCCTCGAAGGGGATGATGTTGGGGACGAGTTCCGGAGCCATGCCCATCACCGAACGAACGCCTACGACCGCCGGACAGCGATCATCGCCTTGCGGAGTCTGGAGCACGACTTCCACCTGGTGTCCGCGTTTCAATCCATAGCGCCTGACGAGCACTTCGGGCAGGTAAGAGTTTTCGGGATACAGGCGGTAGTTGGACTGTTCGTGGACGATGAAGCCGTAGCCCTTGTCCGTGAGATCGATCCAACCGCGGTCAACCAGCGGCGTCCGCGTCTCGAACGCGTGGCGCAGGATGGAGCCGAGCACTTGGATGCGGTTGGGCGCACCTTCGACAACCATCCCGAGCTTGCGGGCATAGGCGACGAGCTCGGTGATGTTCAACGCATAGATCTGATCGAGGCGGATGGGCTCGGCGCCATTTCCAGTCAGAAGATCGGTCGCGAGGGCGTCCAACGCGACGAGGTCCGCAAAGCGCGCGGGATCAGGCAAGTCACCGTAGTGCTGCACGAAAACCGGCGGCGGCGGTTGCGGCGGGTGTTGAACGTGCGGCAAGGCGTGGGCGTGATGTCCGCCGCCTGGGCGCCCCTGATGTTTTTCCTGCCACTTGTTTTTCTTGCGGTCTTTTTTGCGCTTCCACCACGGGCCGCGGTCATCTTCGGACTGGCTTTGGGCGGGCGACTGAAAACCACCGCCACCGTTGCCGTGCTGATCGGTCGGGCCGGGAGAACCTGCAAAATCGTTCTGACCGCCGGACGGGACGGTGGAGTTATTTTCGCCGGCGTCCTGCCGGGCAGGAGCAGATGCAGAAATGGAAGCGGAGCCGAAATCGCTCGATGCCGACGCTTCGCCGGAAGGCACGAAAACCGCCCGTTCAGGCGCAGGCGGCGGCTGGGCCGGCGCTTCCTGAACTTCGTGGCGAACCACCGGCGCGGGTTGCACTTCAGGAGCGGACTCGCGTTCGCGTTTAGCCGCCTTGGGCGCGGGCGCTTCGCTGGCCGCATCGTTAAACAGCGTGGGTTCGGGGGCGGACGATTCGCCCGCGGAAGCCTTGGCCTTGGTCCCCTTGGCTTTGGTCACGCGAGGACGAGCGCTCGTGGTGGTCGCGCGGGGGCGCTTGGTTTTGGTTTTTCCGGTTTCGGTTTTGACCGAAGCAGAGGCGTTTAAATCAGATTCTTCCATGGTGGAGATAAAGGGAGACAAAGAGACTCCGCAGGCGGAGCAAAGGGCGGCCAATCCTCAAAGAGTGTTAGCCAGAGAACGCGTTAACCGAACCACCTGCTGGTGCAGGGCTTCGGGCGTGCCATCGTTGGTCAGGACAAAATCGGCTCGTTCAATTTTCTGCGCCAAGGGCAATTGCTTGGAAATTCGTTGCTCGGCGAGTGCTTGGGGAATTCCGCGCTCTTTCAACCGGGCGAGTTGATGAGTGGAAGATGTCGCCACGCAGACGATGAAATCAAACCAATTTTCCAAACCTTTTTCGAAGAGCAAGGGGACCTCGATGATCCAGCGGGAACCGGGAGCGGTCGCAAGCCGTTCACGCCAGAGTGCATAGAGCCTGGGATGGAGCAATTCTTCGAGCCACACGCGGTCTTCATCATCGGCAAAAATCCGCTGCGCCAGCAACGCCCGCCCTACCCGCCCGTTCGTCATGTCGATCACTTCAGGGAACCGCGCGCCGATCTGTGCGACGACCTCTGGGTGCGTGAGCAATTCGTCCCGCACGATGGCGTCGGAATCGATGCGCCGGTAGCCTTCCACTTCAAAAAGCCGGGCCGCCGTGGTTTTGCCGCCACCCATGCCACCGGTAAGTCCAAGGATCATTGCGGTTGAGGAAATAATTCTCCGTAAATTGGGCTTGCCCGCAGTTTGCGCAAATCATTACTCACACCGCGCTTCGCAAGCGTGTTTCACAATCGCAGTTTTTGCTGCTCGAAGCCCATCACACGGAATGCCTCTTTCGACCGATACCACTCACGCAAAACCTGTTTCCGAGGCCACTTTAGCCATTGCCGCCACGCTCTTCACGCGAGTTTCCCCCGACTACATCCGCAGGCTGTTCACGGAAGTCGAAACGCTCTTCGGCGGTGGCTATCAGGATTATCAGGCAAACGATCTCAAGTATCACGATTTCCGCCATACGTTGCAGGTCACGATGGCCTATGTCGATTTGATCGCCGCGCGCCAGCAGCACCCGAACGCCACGCCCGTCACTTTCCGCCAATTTGAGCTAGGCCTGACCGCCGCTCTTTTTCACGACAGCGGCTATTTGAAGCTGCGCTCCGATCACGAAGGCACCGGCGCGAAATACACCTATTGCCACGTCCTGCGCGGCTGCGCCCTCGCCTCCTCTTATCTGCCCGCCCTCGGGCTGAACCTCGAAGAAATCGACGTGGTCCTCAGCACCATTCGCAACACCGGCCCGTCCACCAGCGGCATGCGCATGCGATTTAACAACAAGGATGAGCAGACGCTTGCCTGCGCGGTAGCGACCGCCGATTACCTCGGCCAAATGGCCGCGACAGATTACCCCGACGAACTCGAAGCATTGTTCGACGAATTCGCCGAAAGCGACGACTTCGCCCGCGTGCCAGCGGACTGCCGCGTGTTCCAAAGCGCCTCGAAGTTGGTCACGGACACTCCCGTATTTTGGCAACGCGTCGTCCGCCCCAAACTCGAAAAAGAGTTCCTCGGCCTGTTTCATTTCCTTGACGCCCCGGACGGCACCAACCCCTACATCGATGCGATCGAGCGCAACCTGCGCATCATCGCCCACCGCGCCTCCGCCCCCGCACACTGAACCATGCTCGCCACGATCTCCTCCGCCGCGCTGCAAGGGATCGATGCCGAAATCGTTCACGTCGAGGTCAACTCCGGCGAAACGGGCGAACCAAAATTAATTCTGGTCGGGCTCCCCGACGCGGCCGTCAAAGAATCCGACGACCGCGTGTTTTCCGCGTTGAGCAACAGTGGGTTCAAGGCGCCTCGCACCCGCACCACCATCAATCTCGCGCCCGGAAACCTGCGCAAGGAAGGCCCGTTTTACGATCTGCCCATTGCACTCGGCATCTTGATCGCTACCGAGCAAATCCCCGCCGTCGATACATCCGATTACCTCATCGCCGGCGAACTCAGCCTCTCTGGTGCAACCCGCCCCGTGCGCGGTGCGCTCGCGCTCGCCCGCCTCGCCCGCAAACTCGGCAAACGCGGCGTGCTATTGCCCCCTCTTTCCGCCCAAGAAGCCGCGCTCGTCGAAGGCGTCGCCGCCTATCCCATCACCTCGCTTGATCACGCGGTGCGTTTTCTGACGGGCGAAATCACGCTCGCGCCAGTGGAGCACGCGACCGCCATCGCCATCACCCCGGAACCCGATGCGAGCGCGGGGGATTTTTCCGAGATCAAAGGCCAGCATGCGCTCCGTCGCGCCGTCGAAGTCGCCGCCGCCGGCGGGCATAATCTCATCATTATCGGCCCGCCCGGGGCCGGCAAATCGATGATCGCAAAACGCATCCCCGCCATCCTGCCCGACCCCACGCTCGACGAATCCCTCGAAATCCTGAGCATCCACTCCGCCGCCGGGCAGACGATGGGCGGCGGTCGCGTCTTTGGCCGGCGCCCCGTGCGCACTCCGCATCACACGATTTCCGACGTGGGCCTGCTCGGCGGCGGCACGATTCCCGGCCCGGGAGAAATCTCGCTCGCACACAACGGAGTGTTGTTTCTCGACGAACTGCCCGAGTTCAAGCGCAGCGCCTTGGAAGTGCTCCGCCAGCCGCTGGAAGACGGTTCCGTCTCCATCTCGCGCAGTGCCGGAAAAGTCACGCTGCC